>JAFWLX010000103.1 GCA_017510875.1 Atopobiaceae bacterium
CTTCGTCTTGGGTCTTTCCTGTTGCTTCACGAAGCACCTTAATATTGTTGGACATATCGTCTCCTAACTGTAGGTGTCTCACTACGGATAGAGTAGCACATTTTGTCCAACATTCCAGACTTTTTGACTTGCAAAGTAGAACAAATAGGTCTACTCTCATAAATGAAGTGAGACAAATAGTCCTACACGTTAGGAGTTCCAAGATGGTGAACAACATCGAGAGTGAGCGCAGACGACTTGGGCTAACCCAAGAAGAGCTTGGCGTGAAGCTTGGTAAGGGCCGCTCGACCATTGTCCGTTGGGAAGCAGATCCTTTCACGATTACAGGAACTTATCTCGTTCAACTCGCTCAGCTGTTCGAATGCTCGACTGACTACCTGCTGGGCCTGACGGCCGAGCGTGTGCCGCAAGGGGTGGCGTAGATGACGGACAACCGGCTCGCCATGTTGCTGTCGGCGCTGTCGCTCTCGCTCCTCATGCTGTGGTTCGCGGCACGCGACTTCGGCCAGCCCTTCGTGTCGCTGTTCGTCGTCGCGTGCGGAGCCTGGGGATTCGTCGCGGGCTATGTGGCCCACGGAGACGGGAGGTAGCGGGATGGCCACCGCAATCGCCGAGTTCGCCGCATACCTCGCGTACTTCGTCGCCGTCGGCCTCGTCGGCTACTTCTTCGGCTTCGGCGTCAGCGCCGAGCGCGAGGCCCGCAGACGGCGCCGCAGGCGCTAGCTCCACCGCACCACACAGCACCACCGTACCTTGAGAGACGCATAGCACGACGTAGGCCCACACCAAGAAGTGAAAGGGGCCTGTGGGCAGCATGCCAAGAAAGAGAGGTGATTACCATGGCAGAACTCAACCTAGAGCCTTTCGTGCTCAAGATAGACCAGAACAAGAGGAACCCGGTAGTTCGTCTGTCCTTCACCAAGCTCCCGCACATCTGGTTCAACGGACCAGCAACGCAGATCGTGCGCGAGAGCATCGGGGAGCAAGTAGACGTATCCATTGACCCCGATACCAAACGCATAGCGCTCACGGAGGGCGACATGCGCAAGCTATCGTGCGAGCGCGTTACCGACGAGGGCAGGCGCATCTTCATATCGCGCTTCATAGATGAGATTGCCGAGATATACGGCGAGTGCAAGCGCGTCTACTTCGACATTGACGTGTACGAGAACGCAATTCTGCTCACGCCCAACGGACGAGTCGTGAAGTAAGGGGGTGACAACACATGACCATGACCAGAAAGCAGCTCAAGGCGACCAGGCGCCACAAGGCCATTGCAAAGCGTCGCAACATCAAGACCAACAACCTGTCGGACACCAAGGCGCACGGCCTTGTCCTGTACAACCCGCATGCCACGAGCCACACCTACCGGCTCTACAACATCTGACAACAAAGCCCCCAGCTGGGCCAACAGCCGGGGGCCAGCCACCAACCAGAGAGAACAAGAAGATGGCAAGCAAAAGCATATCAGACAACAAGGATCCGACCAACGCCCTGATTGAGCACTACGCCGCATTCCTCGCAGACTACAGGCTACGCATGTCACCGAGGAAGGCTGACAAGTACATAGGCAAGAAATCAAACACCGTACTAGGCGCAATCCAGCGCAAGGAGATCAGGTACTACAAGAACGGCTCACGCTACGAGGTGACGCCGATCGCTCTGGCCGAGTGGCTTGAGAAGTATGAACGGCCAATCGAGCCTGACCCGCTCCCCAGCTAATCCCATGCATGGCCAGTCGGATGCGCTCCTTTCCATCCTAGCCGCCTGCGTGGGCCAACACGCTATGCCGCGATAAGGGAAGCGGGAAAAGGGCAACTCAGCCAGTCATACGCATGTGATCACGACTGCTCCCTGCTGGCCATGCATGAGATTTCTTACCAACCCAAACAGAAAAGAGCAACAAATGACACCACAGCAGGCTCTGCGCGAAGAGCGCAGGCATCAGCGAGAGCTGCAAAGGCGGCGGCAGGTCATAGAGACCGTCTTGGCTTTCATCTTCGTCCTGGCACTCCTTGTGGCTTTCGCAATCGCTGGAACCTGCGACTACGAGGACGAGCAAGCAAGCCTTGCCTACTGGGAGTCTCAGGGCGTGACCATCCAGAGGTGGTAAGCGTGATCCGCAACTGCATCCACTGCCGCTTCTTGGAGCACACGAGCCCCACCCAGATTGCATGGCGCTGCAAGTGGCATTGCGAGCAACCGGGCGGCAGCGTGACAAGGTGCCACGTGCTGCCAGAGACGCCAGCATGCAATCAGTTCAAGCAAATTGAGGTGAAACAGCATGGAACAACTGACACTTCCCTTGACAGAACTGTGCAAGCACCCGTTCTGGTGCAAGCATGAGCTGGGCTGCGTTGACATGAGCGGCAAAGGCAACCTTAAGAGCTGCTGTGATTTGACCGTGCCGACTGTCGGGCACCCAACCTGGACAAACTGCCGAGTCTGGGGCAGTTGCACCATGGCAGATGTTGCCCCATGAGCAGGCTTTCGATCTGGGTGCCTACCAACCGCACCGACAGGCACGGAAGGTACACCCACATGGATGGGTGGAACGAAATCAAGCACGCCCTAGAGACGAACCGAAACATCGGCTCCAAGCTCATCCGTGAGGACGTGCAGCACGTGGCGATGTGGGCAAGGCTCGCCATGAGGAAGCAGGGATGGAAGCGCATGAGCGCGGAGAGCGCC
>JAFWLX010000104.1 GCA_017510875.1 Atopobiaceae bacterium
ACCTGCCTGCATGGCAAACGGATTGGCGGTCGGCGCCTGGAAAAGGCTACCAAGGACCCCGCCTCCAACCATGCCCTGAAGCTGTTGAAGCAACTGGTTGTTGCGCTGGGCCATCTGCTGGTTCAGCGGGCTGTAGGTGCCAAACTCGTCCGCGAGCATGGTCACGTCGAGCAACAGGTACCTTGGCTTCCCGCCGCCATTGGTGCGATAGAGCCTGCCGCCCGCCGCGCCGTACTCGCCCTGCACGACGTACTGCATGATGCCGGTGCTCACACCCTCAAGGCGCTGTCTGCGCTGCTGTAGCAGCTGCTCAATCTGTGCCATGGTCTCTTTGAACGCTGGCACGCGGCCTATGAGGGTAAGGTTGGTTGTGCCAAGCAGCTGCGCCGCGTTCGTGTCAAGGTACTCTTCCAGGCTCATGAAGCGTGTCTGTGCGTCACCCTTGAGCCTGTCGATGTCGTAGCTCTGCTCACGGCGGAAGAACCACTCCCGGCCCTGGCCATTGTGCGCGGACGCCCACAGCACCATGGGCACGTCGGCATTGTCGGCGTTTGTCTCAATTGCCGCAGAGCCCACATAACCCTCGGGCAGCCAGCCAGAAAAGACGAGCTCGCCCGATTCGGTTGCAAAGTTTGCGTTGGCAGCTGGCCCCGAGGTCTCTCCGTAGGCAAACTCTATGAGGCCGGACGGGTCTGCCGGACCGGTAGCAGGCTGCGGTGCGGCATCCGCCTGTGGTGCGGCATCCGCCTGTGGTGCGGCATCCGCCTGTGGTGCGGCAAGGGGCTGTCCGCATTGGGAGCAAAAGCGCGGGTACTCTGGCGGGACATATGCAATGGTAGCTCCGCATTGCGGGCAGGTAAGCGTGGTCGTGTTCATGGGTCCTACCTTTCAAACTGTTACCGCTTATGCAGGGTGCCGCAGGCCATGGCACTTGGGTAAACGCTTCTTCGCGTATACAGCGAGGTCTCTACACGTCCAGCTCAAGCCGCATGAGCACTAGCTCCTGCCAGCCGCTTATGCGTGAGCGGAAGCCATAGTGGAATGAGCGAACAGCCTCCGCTCACGCCCTCATGGGGTGTCAAACGCAGCCAGCAACCGCGACAGCAGCTCTTCGTTGCAGTAGATGATCAGCGCAATATGGTCGCGTGCGCGTGTGAGCCCTTGCAAAAGCAGCTGCGTGTAGAGGCCCTCGTTCTCGTCATTGAACTGCGGACCCACAACCATGGCCACACGGTCAAACTCCTGCCCCACAGCATCGTTCACGCTGATGCTGCCGGGTACGTTCAGCTCGTCGTAGGCACCTTTGCCGCCCTCGGTGTACGAGAGGTACTGGTATCCCTCACTGCGATATGCCTCAACAAGCTGCTCGAGTCCTTCGGCCGAGGCAGTGTAGGCAATCTTGACGATATCGGTGCGGGGCACCTGTGTGCGGCCTTGAACCCCAAAGAGGGCGAGCAGGAAGGCCACCAGCTCGCGGTTAGTCCGTATCTTTTGCGAGAGCTGCCACACCCGCACATCATCATAAAGATCCCGTACCAAATTCTCGGCGTTGTTGTTGACGCCGTCTTGCGAGGCTAGGTAGCGACGTGCCATGGACAGATAGAGCGGCAGGTGACGTTCAACGGCTTCCTGCGCAATGCGTTTAAGCTGGTTGGGGTACAACAGTTGGGCTTCGTCTACAAGAAAACCCTGGTAGGGGGCAAGAGACACATTCTCTATGTCGTTGGCCGATACCACGCGGAAGGCATCCTGCTTTTGGTTGAGCAGCTCGTGTCCTTCCGAGAGCACGCCGCAGTGGATGATGCAGGCCTGTCCTGGAATGCAGCCCGAGCGAGCACGGTCGTATAGAAGCAGGCTCTTACCTGTGCCAGGGTCGCCGTATACCAAAAAGATGGTGGGCTTGGAGCCCTCGGCTTCAGCTATGGCACGTACGAAATTGGCCTTGATCTGCTCCTGGTGATTGGTAAGAAAGTAGCTGCCCTCAAGGAAGCGGTCGGTATCGTTGATGGGCGAGACAAGGTAGTTGCTCACCTTAAAGAGGGCCTCGACCTTCCCTTCGTAGGCCTTGTCCGTTGCCTCAAGCACCTCGGCCAACCTTGCTGCGGACACTTGGCCAAAGGTTCCATCGTCTGTCAGCTCATAGATGGCGTCGGAGTCTGCCACATAGGTAAAGGTGTGTATGGTCCGCTCGAGTGGCGCCAGGTAATAGCGGTTGCGTCTCAGCTGGTGCGCTATGCGCTGCTCGCCCACGTCCTCAACCTTAAGCTCGATGTTGACCACTTGCGTGTCGGTTATCTTGAGCAGGTCAAACTCGCTGCTTATCTGGGGGATCCTAAACGAGAACGCAAAGCCCTCGTAAGGGTCGGATTGCGTAAGGCCACCTTGCTGCAGCTTGCTCACCAGTTGCAGCACCGAGCGCACCTCGTGCTCCTTGATGGATCCAAGCTGCACATCGCGTACGGAGAGCTGTGCCTCGAAGGCAGGCAGCAGCGATGCGGGCACGGTCTCAAACCCCTGTGCAAGCACAAGCAGATTGACAAGCTTCATCTGACGCTCCTTTCGTTTCTTGCCCATGATACCAACGTGACGGCTTAACCGCGAGTGGCATTGGGCAACTGCGCGGAGTCAGCGATTCTTAGGGAGCTGTTACATCCGCGCAGAATTGATGCAGTCCAACAGGTCTTGCCTGCAAGAGGAACGCTTGCTGTAAGTAGCTACCCGTCCTTGCGACGGTGCCGCTGGGCATGCCGGTCATAGGCCAGAAGCTTGGGTGACCGTACAATGTACGTGGCGCATTCGCCGCTGTCCCGTTTAATGCGCAAGGAAGACAGGTTATCTCATGCATAATAACAACCTGCTGCTGGTGATTGCGTCGATTCTTGGCGTTGCAACCGTTGTTGTTCTGCTCTTAATCCGTCGCTCGAATCGTATGAAGCAACAATACGAGGAGAAGCTCGAGCTGCAGGACGCCCTACAAGCCGCCCTCACTGAGGCGGAAGAAGCAAATGACAAGTTGAGGGCACTCTCTGAGGCGGACCCCATGACGGGGGTGAAGAGCAAGCGTGGATGGCTGATGAAAGAGAAGCAGATCGATGAGGCGATTGGCGAGGGTAGCGCAGGGGAATTTGCTGTCGTGGTTAGCGACGTCAATGACCTCAAAAAGGTCAACAACACATACGGCCACAAGGCGGGCGACGAGTGCATTCGCGAGGCCTGCCGCATGGTTTGCGAGATCTTCCAGCATAGCCCCGTCTATCGCGTGGGCGGTGACGAGTTCATCGTTGTTCTCACCAATCGCGATTATATGCTTCGCAGGGAACTGATGATTGCCCTCCACGAGCGATCCGTGGATCACATAACGGCGGGTGGCGCTGTGGTCTCCGGCGGAATCTCGGACTACCGGTCCGGTAAGGACGCCAGCGCCCACGATGTGTTCCAACGCGCAAACGAGCGCATGTACGAGGAGAAGAAGGCCCTCAAGGCACTGAGTGCCGTCACGCGTGACAACGAGGGGGAAGAGGACCGCGAGGCTGCAATTGTCGCGGAGCTCGATGCCGAGCAACCCATCATCACGGTGAGACGTCATCTTCTTATCGTCGAAGACAACACCATCAACCAGATGATACTTGCCGATACCTTCAAGGACACATACGAGCTTTTATATGCAAACGACGGTTACGAAGCTTTGGAGCAGGTGCACCTCCACAAGGATGAGCTGGCTCTTATCCTGCTCGACCTACGTATGCCGCGGCTGAGCGGCATCGAGGTACTCAGGACCCTCAAGGCCGATGACGAGCTTCGAAAGATACCCGTCATTGTCCTTACCGCCGACCAGGAGGCCGAGCTGGAGTGCCTGAACCTTGGCGCTATGGACTTCATTCCCAAGCCTTATCCCAGGTGGGAGATCATGAGAGCTCGCGTGAACAAGTGCATCGAGCTTTCCGAGAATCGCGACATCATCCGCACCACGGCACGCGACGGTCTCACAGGTCTCTTCAACGTCGACTACTTCATGCGTTACGTAAGGCTATTTGACCAGCATTATGCTGACATGCCCATGGATGCTGTCGTGGTTGACGTGAACCACTTCCACATGGTTAACGAGCGTTACGGCAGGTCCTATGGAGACACCATCCTGCGACGCATTGGCGCTCGTCTGCGTAAGATAGCCCGTGAGCTGGGCGGTGTGGGCTGCCGGCAGGTGGGGGACACGTTCCTTGTCTACTGCCCGCACCAGAAAGACTATGAGCCGCTGCTTGAGCGGCTCTCCGAAGGTCTTGGTGGCGATGAGTCATCAGCGGACCGCGTGCGACTGCGTATGGGCGTCTACGCTGAGGTTGACAAGAACCTAGATATTGAGCGGCGTTTTGACTATGCGAAGGTCGCCGCAGACACTGCCAAATCTGGTTACGGCAAGGCCGTATGCATCTACGACGATGCCATGCACGATGCTGACCTGCATCGTGAGCGCTTGCTTGAGGACTTCAGGCCATCGCTCGAGTCTAGGCGCTTCAAGGTCTACTTCCAGCCCAAGTATGACATCCGTCCGGAGGTGCCCGTGCTCTCGAGTGCCGAGGCGCTGGTGCGTTGGGATCACCCCGAGCTGGGCTTGATTGGTCCGGGAGTCTTCATACCGCTGCTTGAGGACAGTGGCCTCATTTTTGAACTCGACCGCTACGTGTGGCGTGAGACTGCCGCCCGCATACGCGACTGGAAGGACCGCTTTGGCCACTCTGTGCCTGTGTCGGTCAACGTGTCTCGTATAGACATGCTCACTCCGGGGTTGACGGATGTCTTCGAGGAGATTCTGAACGAGTTTGGCTTGGACGAGAGCGACCTCATGCTCGAGATCACCGAGTCGGCCTACACCGAGGACTCCGAGCAGGTGATAGCCACGGTGCGCGAGCTGCGCGGCATGGGCGTGGGATTCCGCATAGAGATGGACGACTTTGGCACCGGGTACTCGTCGCTTGGGATGCTCACGCACCTGCCCATTGACGTGCTCAAGCTTGACATGAGCTTCGTGCGTAGCGCCTTTGGCGAGAAGCGCGACGTGCGCATGATAGAGCTCATCATCGACATTGCGGACTACCTGCATGTGCCTGTGGTTGCTGAAGGCGTGGAGACCAAGGAGCAGTGCCTGGCACTGCGTGACATGGGATGCGACTACGTGCAGGGATACTACTTCTCAAGACCCGTGCCGCCGGAGGAGTTCGACCGGTTCATCGAGGCCCTCAACGAACGCCTTTGAGGAGGACGTGCGGCAATGCCTTGATGCGGGCATGAACGCCCATCTGTCCAAGCCCGTGGACATCGACCTGTTGGACGGCACGCTTACAGATCTTATTGCCTCGCATTGATGTTATGGCAAGTTCTCCGTGCTTTGCGTGGGCATTGGGGCCTTTGCGCGCGTATCCCCTATACTCATAAGGTCAACCCGTAGCCTAAGGAGCGCCTTTGATAGCCCTTGCGGATAAGATCGAGAAGTCATATGGCGGCCGTGTGTTGTACACGGCCGCAACGTTGCAGCTTAACGCCGGCGAGCGATGGGGCCTGGTTGGCCCCAACGGCGCTGGTAAGACCACGCTGCTCAAAATCTTGATGGGCCAAGAGACGCCTGATGCCGGAACGGTAAGCTTTGCGCGCGATACCACCATTGGCTACCTTGAGCAAGAGACGCATCTGGCGGGGGAGAAGTCTGCCCTGGCCGAGGTTGTTGACTCCGCAACCGAGATTCGCCGGCTTGAGCGCCGCATCGAAGAGATGGAGCACCAGATTGCAAACGCCAAGCCAGGCGAGGACCTTGACCGCCTGCTTGAGCGTTACGGTGCGGCACAGGACCGCTACGAGCGGCTGGGCGGCTACGAGCTAGAGGCTCGTGCCAAGCAGATCCTAGGTGGCCTGGGCTTTCCGGTGGATGACTTTGACAAGCCGGCCAAGGAGTTCTCGGGCGGTTGGCAGATGCGCATCGCGCTTTCAAAGCTGTTACTACGCCATCCCGACCTACTGCTGCTCGACGAGCCGACCAATCACCTTGACCTCGAGAGCGTCAAGTGGCTTGAGCAGTTCCTCTCGACCTACGACGGGGCCGTCCTGCTCGTCAGTCACGACCGCGCCTTTATGGACGCATGCGTCTCGCACATTGCGGCGCTCGAGAACAAGCGCCTGATGACCTATACCGGTAACTACTCGGGATACCTGCACCAGCGCGAGGACAACCTCGAGCAGCTGCGCGCCAAGCGCGCGGCACAGGAGCGCGACATGGCTCATATGGAGACCTTCATCGAGCGCTTCCGCTACAAGCCCACAAAGGCCAAGCAGGTGCAGGAGCGCGTCAAGAGGCTCGAGAAGATCAAAGAAGAGCTGGTGGTGCTTCCCGAGCAGTCAAAGAAGGTGCACTTCCGCTTTCCCGAGCCTCCGCGCACGGGTGACATGGTGGTGAGCCTGAACGACGTTGCCAAGGCCTATGGTGACAACCTGGTGTACGAGGGTGTGAACCTCACGCTCTACCGAGGCGACCACGTTGCCCTGGTTGGTCCCAATGGCGCGGGCAAGTCTACGCTCATGAAGCTCATCAATGGTCACGAAGCCCCCACGGCAGGTGCCGTGGAGCTTGGCCAGAACGTGACGCAGGCCTACTACGCACAGCACCAGCTAGAGACGCTCAACGAGGCAAACACCGTGCTTGGCGAGATGGACGAGGCGGCACCGGGTTGGACCACCTCTGAGGAACGGCGCCTATTGGGTGCGTTTCTCTTCCATGGCGATGACGTGGACAAGCGTGTGAGCGTACTGTCGGGTGGCGAGCGGGCGCGTCTGGCCTTGGCAAAGATGCTGGTAGCACCCGACCCGCTGCTGTGCCTGGACGAGCCTACCAACCATTTGGACATCGACTCGGTTGACGTGCTCGAGCAGGCGCTTGTGAGCTTTGCGGGCACCATTGTGCTTATTAGCCACGACGAGCATCTGGTGCGCGCCCTTGCAAACAAGGTCATAGACGTGCGCGACCACACCATTACCGTCTATGACGGAGACTACGACTACTACCTGTTCAAGCGGGCCGAGCTTGAGGCACGTGCAGCCGAGGAGGCAAGCACGCCGGTTCCTGTAGCACAGGCACAGACAAAGGCTGCGGATGCAGCCCCCGAGCCCAAGCCAGCTGGCCGCAACGTAAAGACACGTGAGCAACGCCGTGTCGAGGCCGAGGCCAGAAACGCCGCCAACCGTGCGGTGCGTGCAGAGCGCAAGCGCCTCAAAGAGGTTGAGGCGGCTCTTACGCCCATGCGCGAGCGCTACGACGAGCTGATGACCCTTATGGCGTCCGAGGAGCTGTACGCTGATTCTGCCCGCTTTGACGCGTGCATGCGCGAGTACAATGCGCTCTCTAAGAAGATACCTGCGCTCGAGGAAGAATGGCTCGAGCTGACCGAGAAGATTGAGGAGGGGGCATGAGCTACGACCCCCGGCAGGGGCAGAGCCCCTATCTAGGCATGGAGGACGAATACGCGGTAGAGGACAGCTCGTACACGCGCGCCAGCCATGCGACAACCAACAGAATTTCGCGCTTCGAGGCTGACTACAGCGCCAGCTACACCAATGCGTATGGCACGGCTGATGTGGGAACAGGCGCCTATACGGCTAGCACGGGCACCTATGTACCCCAGGCGGTCGAGGTCCCCAAGACCATCCGTCGCCCCTCGCGTGCACCCCAGCGTGCCGTGGCGCCACGGGCGTCGCAGACCGCCGTTGCCGAGCCTCTGCGTCGTCCCGTTCCTGAAACTCCCGTGCAGGCGGTCCCCAGCCCTAGCCAGCAGCCCTACGAGTATTCCGAGCCTGCGATGCCCTCTATCCCCAAGCCGCGCCTTGGGGGCCCTCTGGGCTTCATCTGCTCGCTTCCGGTGTGGCTCGTGGGCTTTGGCCTACGCCTGGGTGCCATAGGCCTCTCGTTTCTGGTGATTGCCACGGTCTTTCTTACGGGCTCCCGGCGGGCGTCGCTGGTGGGAACGCTCAACCTGGCGCCCTTGTTTATACCGCCTACGCTGCTGGGTCAGTTTGTGTACGAGACGCCCTTTGGCGGCGTCTTGCGAGGAGATTTGGCCATTGCCTCCGTTGTCCTGTTTGTGGCCGACTGGCTCTGCATGAACCTCTCGGCAGCGCTGCGCGGCAACTACTAGGGGGTGACGGACTTGCCTTCTCAAGTGAGTGCCGAGCGGATCATCTTGACGGTCGTGTCCGTTGTCTTGGTCATGATCTCGGC
>JAFWLX010000105.1 GCA_017510875.1 Atopobiaceae bacterium
CGCACTGCCGGCACTGCGGTGTACCAGAGGTCTGCCGCATGGTAGATGGGGTTGTCCTCGTCGTTGCGCTCGCCGGTGTCCTGGTACACGGTGCGCAGCATCTCCGCAACAGCATTCTGGTTGGCGTCCACGACGGCGAGCGCGTCGGTGTCGTTGGACAGGTCCGCAAGGATGAAGGGATCCGAGAAGTGGTCTCCCCACATGCGGCAGGCCATGATCTGGTAGATGGCAGCGCGCTCCTGCACGCTCTCCTTACCCTCAACGTCCCACACGCGGTCGACGTCGGCATCGCGCGAGTGCGGCCAAAAGAGGAACGTCCCCTTGGGGTTCACCGCAAAGTTCACTACATCGAAGCCCGAAGGACCAAAGGGAGCAAATTCGAGGTGGGCATCGTGCCGGGTAAACGCATCGTACTTCTCTGTGACTACCGTGACCTTGTGCAGCGTCCATGCGGAATAGTCGCGCTGGTCAGGCGCAAGGTCAAGCTGGGCCTCGTCGGTGGGATACGACGTGAGGAAACAACCCTGCGCCAGACAGGGAACGAACCTGATAGAGGGATCATAGTCGCCAAGGCTCACGATTTGCATATAGGGGTCAAACGTATCGGACGTGACTACGCGCATGCTGCGGTAGTGTACCGTGTTCCCGCCACGCAGCATGATGAGGAAATAGAAAACCGTGTTGTAGGCGAAGCCACTGCCATGTCGTTCCTGAGTTGCATAGCGCTTGTAGAGGGTGAGCGTTTGCTCATATGTGGTCGGGTCCTGGATGAGACTTGCGGCCGCCGTACTATCGCTGTCCAACGTCCACGCATGGGGACCCGGCTCATCGAAGAGCTTCCACTCGGAAACGGTGGTTCCCAAGCGCACCACGACGGAGTCACTGAGCGTGCCCTCCGCGGTGTCCGCACACCGATCCAAATAAGTCGTGGTAAAGATGAACGGATCGTGCGGCCATGAGGTATTTCCCACGCAGCGTTGGGTTTGGACGCTAATGATGCTATGGAACTTGTCGGTGTCTTGACGCAGCACCTGCTCGCCCACAGCTGTTATGCTGAGCGGCATGGAGCCTTGGTCAAAGAACTCGTGACCGCTATAGAAGTTTTTGGCGGCTTCTATTCTTGCCACGTAATCTTTGAAAGCATCCATCACGTCGGCTGGCTGATTCTCGTCATAGGAGAAGGAGAGCTTGTCTACAAAGAACACGTTGGTGAAGACGAGGTCCGTGGCGCTCTCGGCAAAGGTCGGCGACTGCGGGTCCGCGCGCCGGCCCGACACCACGGCAAACTGCAGATAGAAGCATGAACGCTCACTACCCCAGTACCATTCGGACGGGGTGTCGTCGACAAAGTGGTCGTAGCCGCCCACGACGTCGAAGTCGTAGTCATAGAGCTCGTCGTGCGATATGCCCGTAGGGCTCGTGTCAAACTCCACGACGCGCGAGGCGCCCTTCCTGGGCCCATCAAGGCAGTTGCCCACAATGCGCGTGCGCATTTGGCCGCCGACCTCGACCGAGGCGATGCGGAAAACCCACACGCCGCCATCCTCGCCGGTCTTTTCGTTGATTCCGAGCGAGATGACCTTGGCCCGCGCCGCGCCAAAGACGTGCTTGTCATCGGAACCGAGGATTCGCACGTCGGAGGAGGGGCGCACGCCTCCCTCCTTGCCCAAGGCCGCGATACCCGGCTCAGGCAGGGAGGTGTCCGCCATGGCAGAGAGCCAGGTGACGGCGGGGCCCATGGGCCCGTATGAGGGTTCGGGCTCCTCCTCGGCCTGGGCCAGGAGCTCGTCGTTTGACGACGCACCCATCTCTGGCGTCGCCTCGGTAGAGGCAGGCGCCGCGTCGGTGGAGGCAGGCGTCACCTCGCTGGTTGGCGGCTCCTGGGACTGGGGCTGGGACTCAGCCTCGGCTTCGGGCATAGGCTGCTCCTCAGCCTGGGCGAGGAGCACTGCCTCGCTGAATGCCGGCTCCTCGGACTCGGGCTCAGTCTCAGGCAGGGGCTCCGCCTCGCTGGCAGGCGCCTCTTCGAGCTGGGGTCCCTCCTCAGGCTGGGACTCAACCTCTGCCTCGGGCGTGGGTCCCTCCTCAGACACTTGGCTTCCCGTGCCCCAGGTATAGACGAAGTAGGCGGTGCCCGTCTCCTCGTCGACTCGCTCGGTTACCGTTGCATCGTTCCAACCAAAGGCATACCTTTTGCCCTCCGCCTGCGCCGAGAGCCCCTGGGCCTCGAGACTCGCCTCGCTCGTCGCGCGCAGCATGTCATCGGTGATCGGCACGAGCCCAGCCATTAGCTCCTCGAGCGTCATGCTGGCCAAGGCGTGCATGGCCTCGTCCTCGGCCTGCGAGGTAAGGTTCTTGCCGTCCCAGTTGTCGTAGAAGTTCGCGAACTTCTTGCTATAGAGCGAGAAGCTCTGGGTGAAGAGGAAAAGCTCGATCACAAGAGTCACCTGTGCCGACCAGCCGGCGCTAAAGTGCGGGCTCGGCAGGTCTTTGGGCTGGGTGCCCATGGGCACGCCAAAGAAGAGCGTGAGGGTGATAGCCCCCTTGACCGAAATCGACGCCACACCGCGAATGCCCACGCCCACGGAAAGCGACGGCGTGATGTTGAACGTCATGGTGAAGCCGGTGTTCTCGTAGTCAAACTGCCAGCGACCAAAGTCGAAGATGGCGTCGAGCATGGCCTCATCTTCGCTCTTCTTTGTGGAATAGGCCGCCGCCGAGAGCGCGAACACGAGGCTCGCGTCGAGCGCAAAGGTGATGAGCACCGGTATGGGACCCGCAAAGAAGTTCTCCGTGATGGTGAAGTTCATCGCCGCGAGGATCTGGCCCGCGACCTCGCCCTGGAAGAGGCCCTTCTCGGCATCCCACTGCGCAAGCGCAAGCAGCCGGAAGTTGACCGCAACGGAGAAGGACTTAAAGAGGTCGATGTTCTGGAAGGCACCAGGCTTGGAGACGAGCGCGGCAGTCTTGTCCGACATCTGCCGCATCGTCTTGACCTTTTTAGCCCACTGGTCCTTGACCGACTTGTGGGGGTACTTGCCCCAGCCGCTCTGGTCACCGTCGCCCTTGTCGTTGCGATAGCCCCAGCTTGGCGACTCAAGGGTAATCTGCACCAGACCAAAGGGATTTACGTACACGTTGATGGGAAGCTGGGGCGACCAGAACTTGAGGTCGCCGCCCCCTATGATGGGCGCGTTGCTCGGCCAGCTGACGCCCACGCCTGTGGATCCGCCCTTCTGTATGTTGATGAGACTGAGCGTCTGGCCATCCTTGCCCGCAGGCTCGTCGACGATACCCTTTGAGAAGCCGACAGCCAGCGGAATGTGCCAGGGATCATGCCCCTTTTGGGTTACGACAAGCTCGAGCGAGGAGCCCACAGGGAAAGCCTGTGCGTCGCCTTCCTTGAGGAAGGCCCCTTTGAACGTTGCAGTTGCAGGGCGACCTTGGACGGGCGTGCGCTTTGTCCCATAGACGGGCCTTACTATCTTATAGACGGTCTTCGCATTGTCCGTGTGGTTTGGCACCCTGATGTCGGTGCTGATCGGCTTGACCTCCTGGACGTCATAGCGCTCCACCACCTGCTCGACCAGCACACCCACCTCCACAGGCTCCCCAGCTGTTGCCCGCGCGCTTTGGCGGGCGTTCTTCTCGCCCTTGACCCACAGCTCGATCGTAGTCGCGCCTTCTTCGGGAAGACCGAAGAGCTCCACGTCAATGACGTGCTCTTCCGTGTTCGCGGGCGTGACCGAGAACTCGTTTGCACTGTAGAGCGCATCCCACTCATCGAACGAGATGAGGTGGGGGTAGGGATCGCTTGAGCTGTCGATGGGATGTGTCGGGACCTGCAGGCCACTGCCGCCCTCCACCGCAACAAGCGCCGTGCGGAACATGCGGTAGCCATCGCATTCAACCGTGACGCTTCCGTTGAAGTAGTATTCGTCGAGGCTGTTGGGGTCTTCGCCCTCTCCACACACCGCCAGTTTGCGTACGTCGAGGTTGACGACGCCATCCTCGTCAGTCGTACCCTCAACAACCGCTCCGTTGAAGCGAGAGGTCACGGTCACCTTGGCGTGCGCCACGGCCGGATAGCTCACCATACCTGCGTCGTTCGCCGTGCCCTTGGTGACGTCGACCACCATGAAGCCGATCTCCCAGGGCATGACCACGTCAATGACCACGTATTCCGACTCGGCGCCCGCGAGCTCAAGGTCGTCGGTTGGATCCGGGCTCGGATTTGACTCGGCATGGGCCGGCCGCGGTGCAAGGACGAGACCCCCTGCGAGCGTCGGAAGCGACACGAGCATCCCGGTGGTAAGCTCCATAAAGGCGCGACGAGTGACATTAGCCATGGTTAACCCCTTGTACGCGGGTCTTTTTGTCCATTTGTACACAAACTGATACGTACGCTGGGGTATCCGTTACGATATGGAAATACCTACACCAAACGGATCAGCTCTCTCGTCAATAGGAAATGACGAGCTTCCTGCAGCCCCTGCACAGGTTGACCTCTATGGAAGCATGCCCTCCAAGAGGGGGCGTAGCCAGGTTGAATTCGCCCAGTCTCTTCTTGGGCCTGTTCACGAACCTGAGCTCTTTCATGTAGTTGATCGGTTCGGAACTCTCGATAAGGCCTCTTTCATTTCCTCACCGCAATACGGACACTTCATGGTTCGACCTCCTCACTTCACATGAGTCAAATGACCTGTCCCCTTGACCCATGAGTCAAATGACCTGTCCCCTTGACTCCCTCACTGACTCACGCGACTCACACAACCCCTGTTTCGGTGAACTGCAAGACTCGGTCACATATGGACAGCGCCGCTTTTCTGTGGGTCACAATGACGACCGTTTTATCTGTCATGCTGCGAAGATTCTCCAGCAGCCTCCGTTCCGTCATTTCATCCAGCGCACTGGTGGATTCGTCCAACAGCAGAATCGGAGCGTCGGCATAGATTGCTCGTGCAACGGCCAAGCGCTGCATCTGTCCCTCCGATAAGCCGCTGCCCCGTTCGCCAAGCTCTTCGTCCACGTTCTCTACGAAATCATCCGCACAGGCAAGGGTCAGTGCGCGGCGCAGACGGGCCTCGTCCTCTTCCTCGGCAAAACAGATTGCATCACGAATCGTTCCGTTCATCAGCGCATTGCCCTGAGGTACATAGGCAAACAGGCGGCGGTAATAGGCCGTCAGCGGCTGTTTGTCAACAAAGCGCTCCCCGTCATTCAGCGGATACATGCACATCAATAGCTTTAGCACCGTCGACTTTCCGCATCCGCTGTGCCCGGTAAAGGCCACCGTCTCCCCTTTGTGAATCTCAAGATTCAGCCCGTCCAGCACCACCGGCATCTCTTCTTCACCTGAAGGCTGATAGGCAAAAGATGCGTTGCGCAAGCCAAGCGCATGAAAATCTTGCGCGTAATAGCGGCGCATGGTTTCCCCATCCGCCACCTGCCCGTCATCTGCAAATCCCTCCACCTCCATCAGCCGTTCTGCGCTGGCGGTCATGGCATACCAGCGGGGCAGATAGCCGCTGATGTTGGCAAACGGTCCCTGCACCTGGCCAATCAGTTGCATAACGGCCGTCAAGGTGCCAAATGTGACCCGATCGGTCATGATGCCATGAGCGCAGTACGCCACGCCAATAAGGTACATTCCCTGCATGGCCGCACCAAAGCCTATGTTTGCCACATTTGAAAAGCGGTTTCTGCGCAGGCGAGCTTTCTTGTGGTCTTCCATCGCTTCGGCAGCACCAGCGCCGGTCTGGTGCTCGGCGGCAAACGCCTTGATGACCATAAGGGCAGAAATTCGCTCCTGCAAGAACACCCGCAGGCGCCCGTCGCTTTCCTGAATGCTCTTATGCAGCCGCTTGAGCGCGCCCCTAAACGCGGTCGTCAACACAATCAGGAGCAGCCCGCCCGGAATCAATATGTAAGCAAACCACCGATCCAGGGCAATGATCATCACCAGCGCAGAGATCAGACGGACGATCATCCCAAACAGTCCGGGCAGTATCTCTACCGCACCATTGGCAACGACGGTCGTGTCGTTGGTAAGGCGGTTCAGCCATTCTGCGGTGTGCGTTGCAGATACGGACGCATAATCCTTGCACAGGATATTGTCTACCAGCCTCTGCTTGAAGGTGTTTTCAATGTCCGCCTTTGCCAGCTCGTTGAGCCAACGAATGATGGCGTTGACGCCCAGCTGAACCAGGACGAGGACGATGATGAGAAGAACGTTCGAGCGAAACGCCACTGCATCTTTTCCGACCGCACTGTCCACGATGGCGCGGAGGAGCAGGGCATAGATCACGCCAATCACGCCGGTAGCACCCTGCAGCACCGTAAGGGCGAGGATATAGCCCTTCTTTCTGCCCATCACCCGCCAGAGCCAGGCAATCGTTTGGTTTTGCCTCATGGCCCGCCTCTCCCTAGGAGCCTTTCCTCTCTTTGAGTATGTCTCAATCGATATATTGTATTAGGCAGCGCATGACCCGTGCTCCAGATCTTAAGCAGTTCTTTGCCTGGACAGACAGTTTGTCCGTGTCTATAGAGAGAGTGGCAACCAGCTCTCTCACGCAAAACGGTCGCGCCACGTACACGGACATGAACCCGCCATCGGTTGCCCTGATGGTACAGATGCCACACCTCTCCGGCATCGGCCTGATCCATGCCGGACACCTGATACAAAAGGGTCGATTTTCCGGAGCCAGAAGGACCCATGACGGCAACCATCTCGCCCTCTTCAACAGCAAAAGTGATGTCTCTTAGTATGTCGTTCTTGCAAAGGTGCCGGACTCGTAGGATTTCTCTCATGATGGACGCCTTCCCTTCTATTCCCGTCCAGTGCAGCATTCGCTGGCCCGGATCCGATTGATCTCAGCGAGGCTGACCCGTGCGGCAAGTATGGCAACCACAACAGCGATAACTGGGATAACGAGAAAGACCTGGACGGGGGCGATGATAAACTGGAATCCAGATGCTCCCAACGACCCAAGGAGCAACCCAGCCAAGTATTGCCCCGGCCCTAGGCCCAGACAGATGCCCACCGCCATACCACCCAGAACGTACGGAAGCAACTGCTTTAGATAGGAACTCCTAATCTCTGATGGAGCATGGACGCCTCGCAATCATGGGATGGGCTAGAGGGACTCATGTACCTCGAATTTGGCACAATCAATCGTAAGCGAAAAGACGTCAATGTGCCCTGAAGACATGAGACGAAGTTGCTGCCCATGGCTGTTTTGGTTGCTGGTCACACGCAGGCCGGGGAAGGGGTATACCATAACTGTCAGTCAATCACTGGAGGCAGAGAGCTTGTCTCCAGCAGGGTCGACGGGCAGCTTCACAAAGGAGGGTGATAGCAAAATGAGTGAGATTGACAAAATGGTAGTAGTTCCTGACGAGATGCTTAGTTCGGTGGTCGGAGGGAAACTGAGCAGTGAGTCTCTAGATTTCGTCCGGACAGTAAGCATGCAGCTTAAAGATAACGGCTATCCGTTCAATAACGCCATGGCATGGTGGCACGAGCAGTGTGCGGGCTACCGTTTTAGCAACGAGGACTGGCAGGAGATTGAGGGGGCCGTCAGGTCAGTCTACGAGGGATAGCAGCTTCTAAACAACAGGCAAAAGAACGTGCTAGACCAATAGATACGTAAATCAGAGTCCGCGACGCCTTAGGCGCATGATGCAGCCTAAGGCGTCGCGGACATGAGTTATGGCATGTTGTCTAGGCTGATCTCCGCCTGGTACCGTAGCCCTGAGCCACAAGCAGCGCACCTGCAACGGCACACGCGAGGGCAAGCGCGGGTTCCTCGCCCGTCTTGGGGAGCGTCTTCCTGGCGGTTTGGGATGTGGATGCAGACGTGCCACTCTGGCCAGAACCCGAAGGCGCAGGCGTCGGCGTCGGCGTTGGCGTTGGCGTCGGTGTTGGCTCAGGATCTGGCGTCGGATCATCCTCGCACGGCAAATCTCCCGCATACTCCGGTACGTTCATCGACGTTGCACGGAAGACACGCTTCTCTGGCTCAAACAACGAAGATCCAATCACAAACAACCTCCCCCTATACGTGCAAGCCGCCTGCGAGAACACACGGTCGTCGGAGGAGCGCTTCTCGTATGGCTCAAACTTCTCCTCGTTGTCGCGCAGCAGGTAGGTGTCGCTCGAGCCATCGGCTGCCGGCGGTCCTACCAGCACAAAGCCCTCGGATACGGGCGCTAGAACCGCACGCCGGGGATACGCGGCAACCTCTCCCCATCCACTGCTCACGGGCTCGCCCTCCTTTGCGTAGAAGAAGGCTGGAAGCGCGCCTTCAAGCACGCTCGCCGTCCCGTCTTGAATGCGCACCAGCGTGCTGGCCGCAGCGTTGTAGAGCAGGATGGTGCCGTTCTTGGTTGCAAGCTCGGGGTTCATGGGCGCGATAAATGGGGCCTCGGGCATCTGGCACAGCACATCACCCACACCAGATGTCAAGCTGTAGGCATACACGGGCGCCGGCTGGGCCTTCCACGAGGAGTAGGGATCATCGGGATCGGGCATCTCGCCACCCGCAAGCAGCAGCTGGCCATCGTCATTTGCAATGCTCTGCCCCAACCGCATGCCTTCAGACGAAGCCTGCGTCCACGTGCCATCCGTCGGATCGTACACGTACACGCGCTCCTCGGCCTGCTGCCCCTCGGGGAACTTTGTGGTAGGTTCGCCGGTATCCAACAGATACATGGTGGCACCCTCAACCACCAGCTTTCCCTCGTACATGACGGCCGAGACACCCTGCAGCCATTCGGGTAGCTCGGTTAGGATCTCCCAAGTCTGCTTCTTGAGGTCATAGCAGAGCAGCCGCTTGGTTGCGGGCTCGCTGTCTCGGTACCCCTCGTTGACGGGCAAGTAGTACAGCTTGCAGCCCAAGCCCACCAAGGGGCCCTTGGTCTCCCAGTCACCCTGACCGTCACCATAGACAAAGACATCAGCCACCGAGGTGTCAAAGTCCAGGTCCTGCTCGAAGACGGTCTCGCCCTTGCTCACAAAGTGGTAGCGCGTGTCGTGCATGCCAGCCTTGTTGGTAAGCACGGCACAGAGAATGCCCTGGAACGAACCCTCAAGCTCAAGGGTTACCCTGTCGTCCGCCCATGACGTAACGTGCGAGCCGACGCCCTCAAGCTCCTTGGCCACCACGTAGCGCGAGAGGGCGACGCTGCCCTCGGTCGTCCCAAAGTTGCTACCGGTAATGGTCACCGTGCTGCCCTCAACCGCAACATCGGTGATGGCCGGAGCAAGTGGCTGTTCTTCCCCACCATCGGGCGAGCCAACGGCATTGAAGTCAAACACCCCGCCGCTTCTTACCGGCAGCGCTCCCGCCGCAGGAACACGCACCTTAGAGCGCACGAGCGACGCCAGCGCTGTGCCCGTCTCGCCCTGAGAGGCAAACACCGCCGCAGCACCCGCCACCGCAGGGCACGCCATGGATGTTCCCGTGGCAAAGCCGTAGGGAATGACCTGTGTTCCCAATCCCAGCGAGTCAATGTAGAAGGTCGTGCAGCCCTCAGGCAGCTGCATACGAAGCTTGAGCACCAGATGGTTGTCCGCAGGCGCCGTAGCAGGCACGTTGGTTTGGCTTTCGATATCGCTGGTGATCTTATAGTTCGCGATTGCCCAACGTGAGCCTGTACCGTCATCGGAAGATCCGCAGACGGCCACTGTGGACCTTGTTGCCCCCTCACCCATATCAATCAGAGCGACATTGCTGCTGGCATACAGGCCATAGCATGAGCCTCCTGCCTCGCTTGAGAGACTCAGCCCCAATTGCAGGTTTTCGACTCCCTCAATACGCCCGGCAATATCGGTGCCCGTCAGGTCAATGTCAAGCTGGATGTCATACAGCACCGAGCCGGTCCACGACTGGGTGCCAACCACATAGGCAGGGTCAATCTCGACCTTAAGCGACCTCTCGCCAACAAAGTGTGCCTCGTCCGTCGGGGCGGCAATGCCTTCGCAAACCACTGTGTTGTCCTGGTAAAGCGGAATCTCGCTCTGACCCGACTCCTGCTGGGTATAGAGCTGTGAGACACTTACAGTTGGCTCTTCCTGTCCGTCAAAGCCCACATACACAAGGTTGGTGTCGCGCGAGCCATCGGCAAGGTACTTGGCGCTGCTCCATGGCAACGCCGAGAGGATGATGGTTCCCGGAGCCGCAAGGTCTACGGTTGCCTCACCGTACTCGCTTGATT
Source organism: Atopobiaceae bacterium (assembly GCA_017510875.1). Classification (GTDB taxonomy): domain Bacteria; phylum Actinomycetota; class Coriobacteriia; order Coriobacteriales; family Atopobiaceae; genus UBA1367. Next base: position 10,219 of record JAFWLX010000105.1, read on the forward strand.
CACAAAGATGGTCGGATGCATCCGTATTGGCCACCACAACAACATAGGGGTTGTCTGACAAGGTCGAGACGGTCTTCTCGTAGTAGTCGTTGTTCTTGCTATCGTTTCCGGCCGAAAATACACTCACAGTACCCCAGCGCTCTCCCAGCTCGCGCAGCACGGCATCAAGCGCACGGGTTGACAAGATGTCGCTCCAAGAGTTGCTGGTGACCCTGATGCGCTCATCTTCGGGCGCCTGCTCGTTGAAGCGATTGACAAAGTTGAAGGCATACAAGGAGTCTGCCAGCGACTCCACGCCCTCGCCGTTGGCAATCTCGATGGCCACGATCTTGACGTCGGATGCCACGCCGCTTGTACCTTTGCCGTCCCACTCGGCACCAAGAATACCCGCCGTGTGCGTTCCGTGACCCATGGCGATGGAGTCATCGTCGCGCACGTTGCCGTTATGGCCCCGCCCTACGGCGTTATAGCCCCATTCCCAGCATCCTAGCGCCTCCTGCTCTTTGTCCGTGAATTGGTAGAGCGCGTTTTGCAGCTCGGGGTTGGTGTAGTCTATGCCCGTGTCGAGCACGGCAACCACAATCTGGCGGTCCATGTTGGCACCGCGCTGGTCAGAGCCAAAAGCGGGCACGTTGATGGAGGGGTTGTCGGCCGTAGCTACCGCACGCATCGTACGCCCGTCCGCCCAGTTGCCCCACTGCAAAGGAGTAAGGTCGCCAATAGAAGAAGTGTCCGTTTGGTAAGACATGCCCGCAGAAGCGATACTGGGCAGTGTGCAGGTATAGTTGGGCTCCGCAAACGCCACGCGCGAATCGTCTGCCAGCAACCGCAGAAGCTCCTCGGTCGAGAGCGTATCAGAGCTCACCAGCGAGAGCATGACGCCATCGGAAGCTTGCGGCAGCAGCACGCCCTCACCCTGCAGCGCAGAGGCCCCCACTTCCATAATGGGCTCGACCGAGTAGGCCTCTGATTGGGGCAAGATCTGACCATCTCCTACAGCAAAGCCCACCACGACTTCGCCCTCTACATAGTTACCACCAGCCAGCAGCGAGTCCACCTCGTCGGCAAGAGCCACCATAGGGCCAACCGCGCAGACACCCCAGGCAGCCCCTGCCACCAACAGCACAAGTAGCAAGCTTTGTAGTGCTCTTCTTGCATTGAAAATGGAATTGCTCAGCGCCATCTTTGTTCCTCTCATGAGCGACAGGCATCATCTTACCAGACCAATACGCGTAAGAATCTACTTCTACCAGCAAGAATTACGTCGCCAAACGCGCTTGGACCTCCGGAACAGAAGTTATGACGCATGCCATGCGGTATAGTACCTCCATCAGACCCAGATGTCGGATCCGCAAGAGGGGATGGATATGGCAAAACGTGATACAGAGAGCCCCAAGGAAGAAAGCTGGCTCAAACACGTAATACATCGCTTCCGCAACGATGCGCTGTTTGGCGAGGTTGTCTGCAACAGTGCCGGCGCCGTACTCAACCTTGCACTTGCCGCCCTCAACGGCTATCAGGGCTTTGTCAACCACAGTCCATGGTCGCAGTCGATGGCGTTCTACTTCTTGGTTTTGTGGTAATCTTTGGCAAATCGCTACTCGCACGGGCAAATGAGGTCAAAGACATTGCCATGTAAGTGGCTGTCAGAAGGGCCCTCAGGGGCGCCGCATCTTTAGTCAGACTGCTTGTTACCGCGCTTGTTGCATATCGCCATGCAAATTGAAACAGCTACGCCCATAGCGCTCGCCGCCAGCACTATGCCAAGGTGCAGGCTCAGTGCGGGTGCCAGGTACTTCATTGCCTTTGCACCGGTCTTAGCACCCATCAAGAAGCGGAACAGGGCGTCTTCTGGTGCGACAAGCAACGTGCTTACTCCGTCAGCAAAGGGGAGCGATCCCCCAGCAAGCATGCCAGCCAGCACGTCTTTGCCCAGCCATGCATACAAGGAGGCACCAAAGCCATACGGCGGCAGACGCTTTACAGGCGTCTGCAGGCAAAGCGCAATAGTGCCCGCAACCAAAAGCGGCACCAGCATCATGCCCATATCCTGCGAGGAACGCAGCAACCACCTGTGCGCCACAACCGCAAGCGCCGCATAGCATGCGAGCACTATGGCCACCACGGCAATTGGCGGCAGGCCCTTGCATACGCCTCCCGCAACGAGGGGCACAAAACCAAGTGCTGCCAGCTCAAGCTGCTCAAGCGCACGTTGGCTAAAACGCAGCGTTGCCCGCATACGACAGAAGCGATACACGTTGAGCAAGCCAAAGAACGCAACCTGCGCAAAGCTCAATACGTAGCATGCCTCCATTGCAGACAGCAACATGCCCTCGCTGATCTTACCCTGCTTAACCGCGCTGACCCCAAAGAACGGAACGGCTGCCGCAATAAAAGCGAGCGAGAATATCCAGCCCATCTCTTTGGGCAGCTTCATGGTCATAAAGAAGAAGCAGGTAGTCAGGACAAAGGCAAAGGCCGCTACCAGTCGCAAGGACTGGGGGACGTCTGCGCGAAAGGCCGACTCGGAGGTGACAATCACCCACACAAGAGCAGAGCAGCCGTATACCATCGCGGGCGCAGTGAGTCCTAGGCCCACAATTCCCAACAGGTAGGTAGCAGACAGGCTCAAGCCTATCAAGAGCAGGGGCAGTGCGGTATGGGGCACCACCTTGGCCGACAACAGCACAAGCAATGCCAGCACCGGCAGAACCACAATCATCGTCCAAAACCATGTGCGCTTGGGAAAGATTGCAAACGAGCCGTCGGGCTCCAGCACCTTCCACCAAAGGCCAAAACGTCTGTTGGGAATGGGTGCATCTGTGTCCGCAAGCACTCCCCCAGCCATGCCGTCCTCGGCTTCGGCCAAGGCTCCAGCTCCAGGCGAGGCCGTCGGCGCAGCAGGCACCTTAATGCCCGCATAGCGATCCATGGAAGAGAGCAGTCGCTCTCTAAAAGTAAGCGGAGAGGTGTTCACCCCATACGTGGGTATGCCCGCATCGGCCAGCACGCCAAGCGCCTTGGAAAAGCTGCCCAGCCTATGCACTATGGGACCCATGATGCACGATGCCACAAACACCTCGGCATACACCGCCAAGAGCGAGGGAAGCGCAAGCTTTGACAACTTGGCGGCATCAAGGGGCAATAGGCCGGCAAGCGCCATGCCGGGCACAGAGAATAGCTGCGCACAACCCTTGGCCAGTGGCAAGGCGCCTGCGCACACTGAGGCAAGCGCGCTTCCCCTGTAGGCCATGATGGCACGATAGATGCCGCCATGGGGCATGAGCCCGTCGGTGGTCCCCCGCGCAAGAACGCCCAGGCTCACCACAAGCACAAGTGGCGCAAGCAGCCATCGCACCCCTCTTACACCAAACTTGCAGGCCAACAGCGTAAGGGCGGCGTAGCAGGCCAAGACTGCCAAGGCCGCCACCGCGCCATTGGCTTGCGACAGCATCAAGCCAACAATCACAGGCACAAAACCAGCGCCAAACAGGACAAGACCGCCCCATGCCTCGCGCTTGGAACTTGCTGACTGAAACACGCGCCAGCCATCCTGATAGGCGCACAGTATTGCAAAGACAGCGGCGGCGACTAGTAGGGCCAGCATCATGGCCTCGCTTGTCTGGCCCATGTTTAGGGGCATGGCAGTCACGGTAGCCCCAGAGGCGGTAAGGTAGAGGAGCACCCAAAACGCAATGCAAATAACACCTTCGCCCAGGGCAAGCAGCACAATCGCCCGCAGCGTAGGCAAAAGCATGAGGAGCACGCACGCAAACATAAGAAGCAGGTATATGGCGCCAGCCATAGTGTTGCGGACAAAGTCCGGAGTGCAGTAGACATCGGTCCAAAGCAGCGACATCCACCCATATATCAGCACGGGCGCAACAAGGCCCACACCTGTAAGTCCCATAAGATAGGTGCAAAAGACGCTCAGGCCAATGAGCGCAACGGGAATGCTTAGGTAAGGGGTAAGCGTGTTGCCGCCCAAGCACAGCAAGAGCACAAGCACCACAAGGTAACCGAGCGTCCAGAGTCCACCAAATGTGGTTTTGGGAAGGTAGAGACCTTGCTCGCCTGTGTCCTCATAAATCTTTCCCCACATGTGTCCTCCCCTTGCTGCACTCTAGAGTCCGGGACAAAGCGCTGGCAACGCGCCGCGCGCTTCCCTTCTGTCATATCAATCAGGAAGCGGAGCAAATTGCTCCGCTCCAAAACCCTAGCTATTCAATAACGGTGATGCGACCTTGGCCGGCAGGATCTTTGTACTCGTCGGGCACCTCACCGTTGCAGGCCTCTTTCAAGAAATACGAGAGGCACTGGTCATACTTGTAGTTGATATCCTTCATGGTTTTGCTGGCAGCCTCGGCAAACACGTAGTACGAGTCTCCACCAGCACAGAGGAAGTCGTTGGAAGCAACGGTGTAGGTGTCGTCGAGCGAGAAGCCGCGTCCTCCTACGTCGCTGATGGTCACGCGCGCGCCCGGCTTGGCAGGCTTTGCAAAGGTGGAGCCTGGATAGTCCCCCGCCGACTCAAACGGAACGCGCGTGTCAACGCTATACGTCATTGCGCTCACCTGTGGAAACCCGCCCATTTCCTCAGGAGTAACCGCGCAGGACGCCTCGATGGCTTCAAGCAGTTGCGCACCGGTAACCTTAATGGTGCATACGTAATTGACAAACGGCAAGACGTTAAGTACGTCACCCTCTGTGATATCCCCTGCCTTAATGCCATCACGAATAGCGCCACCGTTGGTTATGACGCAGTCGGGTGTGTCATCGGCCATCTGCCTGGCCTCCCAGAGCACCGCGTCACAAACAAGATCGCCCAGGTTGGTCTCGTGCGTGCGCAGGCCTGGCGCGCGCGAGCCGTCAAGCACAAAGTTGGTGTGTGCCATTACAGTGCTCAGCTGGTCTTGCATGGAGTCCGACACGCTCTTGACGTATTTTGCAACCTCGGCATCTTGACCCGTGTACTCGCCAAAACGCTCGAGACCTGCAGTAAGCGTACCGTTCTCCCATGTGATGACGCCAACGGCATGGGTGTAGCAACCGGTCTCCACCACGAGCACGTCTTTGCCCATGCCGTTCTGCAACGTCTGGTTCTCTTCCTCGTGGTCGTGCCCGTCAATGACAAGGTCGATACCCACCGTGTTCTTAACCAGATCCTGTGCCCGGCTGGGTGCCTCAGTTTCGCTCTCACCCAGATGCGCTAAGCACACCACCAGCGAGCAGCCCTCACTGCGCAGATGGTTGACCTGCTCCTGGGCACAGGCATATAGTGCGTCGCCCTGCTGGAAGGTTAGCCCCTTAACAAACATCGGATTACAGGACGTGGAGGTCTCGGGCGTGGTAACGCCAAACACGCCCACCTTGGTTCCGTCGGTGAGTGTAAAGGTGGTACGTGGGGCAAACAGCTGCTGGCCCGTTGCATCTACGATGATATTTGCCGAGAGGATGGGAAAGTGCGCCGTCTCTACAAAGCCATAGACGGCGTTCTGGCCATAGTCAAACTCGTGGTTGCCCAAGGCAACGGCATCGTATCCGCACTCGTTGAAGAAGTCGACGCCCGTCGTGCCATTTGAGTGGTTAACAAGGTTGTCGCCCTGAACAAAGTCACCCGCATCGAGCATGAGGACCTCGTAGCCCTTGGCCTCGTAGTCTTTCTTAAGCTGCTTTACGGCCGCTAGACCCATCGACTCGTCATCGAGCATGTCGTGCCCGTGGGTATCGTTGGTATAAACGATGGCGAGCTTGGTGGCCCCCGACTTAGAGGCGTTCGCGCAGCCGGTCAGGATGGCTGTAGCAGGTACCGCCGCAACGCCCTTGAGCACGGCGCGACGCGTAAAGAAGTGTTTGAACGGGCTTTGCATTGCGACCTCACTCTCTTATATTGGTCAAACCGCCATAAACTGATGGCACAACCAGCGGCTTAGGCACTAGTATAGCCTGCGGTAAAGAGGTGGCGATAAAATACTCCAGCGTGGATTGGGGGACCGTCCCCTATTCCACGTTGTCAATAGGTGCTACCATTGAACAGCGCTTTTCTTCCGCCGACGTGCAATAAGGGACGGTCCTCCAATCCACGCTGGCCAAATTCTGGCAAACTTTTTTCGAGGCTTCGGTAGTTTGTGTGACAAGGGGCTAGCCTAGGCAGCAACGCTCTTCGCTCCCTTCACGCCCTTCTTCCTCGCCTTCACCGGGCGACCCGGGAGCTGGGGCTGGCAGTCGCCGCACCTGAGCATGAGCAGGGCC
>JAFWLX010000106.1 GCA_017510875.1 Atopobiaceae bacterium
CATGCAAGCAAGCACTACGCTCAACGTAATACATGCAGTTCCGACCTTGCCGCTTGACCTTGGATCACGCATGGCTCGTACTCCATTCTTCAGCCCAACCTAGTGCGCATACAGGCCGAGAATAACACAAAGCAGAAGCCAACCCTTGCTCGTGCGGCAGCTAGCTGGCACAAGGTAAGCCACGCCCCGGCTGCATCACGGTTTGTCGTGATGCAGCCGGGGCGTGGCCCTCTTGTATCAGCTGTATGACGTATGTCTACGCGATATGGCCCTTTGCGGCGATGACGGCGATGACGTCGTCCACGAGCCTCTCGCAGAGCTCGTCGCTGCCCGCCTCCACCATCACGCGGATCACGGGCTCGGTGCCGCTCTCGCGCACCAGGATGCGGCCCTCGCCGCCCAGCTCGTCGGCCACCTTGGCCACGGCCGCCTGCACGTCGGGGTCGTTCTGCGCCTCGGGCTTGCTCTGCACGCGCACGTTCTTAAGGACCTGCGGGTAGAACACCACGGGCGCAGCCAGCTCGCTCATGGGCAGGCCCTTGGCGATCATGACCTCCATGAGCTTCAGGCTCGTGAGGATGCCGTCGCCGGTGGTCTCGTACTTGGAGAAGATGATGTGGCCGGACTGCTCGCCGCCGATGCAGTTGCCCGTCTCAACCATGTTCTCCCACACGTACTTGTCGCCCACAGCGGTCTTGTCGTACTCGATACCCACCTTGTCGAGGGCCTTGTACAGGCCGAAGTTGCTCATCACGGTGGTGACGACCTTGTTGTTGAGCAGCTTGCCGCGCTCCTTCATGTACAGGCCGTACATGTACAGCACGTGGTCGCCGGTCACAACGTTACCCTTCTCGTCCACGCAGATGCAGCGGTCAGCGTCGCCGTCGTAGGCAAAGCCCACGTCAAGGCCGTTCTCCACCACAAAGCGCTGCAGGTGCTCGATATGGGTTGAGCCGCAGTCGGTGTTGATGTTAAGGCCGTTGGGAGCATCGCTCATGACGTAGGTCTTGGCACCCAGTGCGTCAAACACGCGCCCGGCAATCTGCCACGCGGCGCCGTTGGCAAGATCAAGGCCCACCTTGTAGCCCTTGAAGCTGTACTTGGTCATGGAGATGAGATGGCCAATGTAGCGGTTGCGTCCGGATACGAAGTCCACCGTGCGGCCGATCTCGGCGCGCTCAGACACAGGCACCTCGATCTTGCCGTCGATGTAGTCCTCGACCATGAGGATGGTCTCCTCATCCATCTTCTCGCCGTTGGAGTTGAGCAGCTTGATGCCGTTGTCCCAGTAGGGGTTGTGGCTGGCGCTGATCATGATGCCGCAGTCAAAGTCATCGCGGCTGCAGATGTAGGATACGGAGGGCGTAGTGGTCACATGCATGATATAGGCGTCCGCGCCGCTAGCCATCAGGCCCGTGCAGAGGGCGTACTCAAACATGTAGGACGAGCGCCTCGTGTCCTTGCCGATAACGATCTTTGCTTTCTTGCCCTGACGTGCCCCGTAATACCAGCCCAAGAAGCGGCCGATCTTGACGGCGTGGTCAAAGGTCAGTTCCTTGTTGGCCTCACCGCGGAAGCCATCGGTTCCAAAGTACTTACCCACGTTTCTCAATCACCTCTCCGCTGTTCTTCCAGATGCAGTTTGCAGGGATCACGCCACGCACGCACGAGGTGGGGTACACATTGGAGTTGCGGCCCACCATGGTGCCGGGGTTGAGCACGGCATTGCAACCAATCTCAACATGATCGCCAAGCATGGCGCCAAACTTCTTGATGCCCGTCTCCATCTGCTCGGTGCCGTTGTGCACCACCACAAGCTGCTTGTCGGCCTTCACGTTGGAGGTAATCGATCCGGCACCCATGTGGCTGTAGTAGCCCAAGATAGAGTCACCCACGTAGTTGTAGTGGGGCGTCTGCACGTGGTCGAACAGAATCACGTTCTTAAGCTCGGCGGAGTTGCCCACCACACAGTCGGCGCCCACGAGGGCGGAGCCGCGCACGAAGGCGCACTGGCGCACCTCGGTGTTGGGACCGATGATGCAAGGCGCGCCTAAGTAGGCAGAGTCAAAAACCTTGGCGGTCTTGTGGACCCAGACCTGAGGCGCGCGCTCCTCGTAGTCTTCACCCAACGTGGGGCCAAGAGCCAAGATCATGTCCTTGATGCCTGCCAAGGCTTCCCACGGGTAGGTGAACTGACGCAGGTAGTCAGCGGCCAGCGTGTGGTCGAGGTCGTACAGATCTTCAATTGTATACATGAGTTTTGCTCCCCTTACAGCCTCTGGTCGCTCTCGACATCCAGGAAGTACTTGTAGGTGTCCACGGTCAGCTCTCCGCAGGCTTCCTCGTCGCACACGATGATGGCACCGTTGTGCATCTGCAGGGCCGAGCAGGTCCACTTGTGGGACACGTCGCCCTCGACGGTCTTGGCCAGGGCGCGCGCCTTGTTGTGGCCGTTGATGAGAATCATGACCTCCTTGGAGTCGCACACGGTGCCGACGCCCACGGACAGGGCCATGGCAGGGACCCTCTCGGGGTCGTTGCCAAAGAAGCGGGAGTTCACGATGCGCGTGTCGGTGGTGAGCTTGCGCAGGCCGGTGCGGGAGGTGAGGGAGGTGTAGGGCTCGTTGAAGGCGATGTGGCCGTCGACGCCGATGCCACCCATGAACAGGTCGATGCCGCCGTAGGAGGCGATCTTCTCCTCATAGGCCTCGCACTCGGCCACGGGGTCCTCGGCCATGCCATTGAGGATGTTGATGTTCTCGGGCTTCATGTCGACCAGGTGGTTGAAGAAGTTGTCGTGCATGAAGTACCAGTAGCTCTGGTCGTGGTCGTGGTCGAGGCCCACGTACTCGTCCATATTGAAGGTCACCACGTTGGCGAAGGAGACCTCGCCGGCCTGGTTCATGCGGGCGAGCTCCTTGTAGACGCCGATGGGCGAGGAGCCGGTGGGAAGGCCGAGGACGAAGGGGCGGTCCTCCTTGTGGCCGTTGATCTTGGCCGCGATGTAGTCGGCGGCCCACTTGGACATCTTCTGGTAGTCGTCCTGAATGATAACGCGCATTCTGTTGCTCCTTTGTGCGACCCGCAGTCGCTCGGTGTTCGTGTCATCGGCAGCGAAAGAGCCTCTGTTACGGTGTCGATTCCGCTTTTTGCTCTCTTCCTCACGACCTGCCGTGGCCGTGGCAGCATCCGCCGAGTGTTTCGATAACTGCCATCCTCGTCAACCGGTTACGGTCCAGGCGCTAACGGGTTCCCGTGCCGTGTTTCCTCCTTTCGCGGAACGCCGTTTTACGAATGGTATTAAAACACAGAGTTGGGAAACTGTACGTAAAACACATGACGCATTAATGGCAGAGATACAAGAGGATGGGAGGACCACCCTTCCTGAAAGGTGTCCTTCTACAGAACTATGCAGTCGTAGCGCACCACTTTTCCCGACAAGGAGTGGCTGGGCTTCACCCCGGCAAGATGTGACCCCTTAAGCGGACGCTTTATTACAATTCTGCGAGGATGTGCAATAAGGGCGGCAGACATGAGCGCCTGCTCGTCCTCGCAGGGGCGCTCTAATCGTTGAAACAGCTGCAGCTTCTTGTTGGTGGCTGCGCGCTTTCTCTTCTCGGGAAACATGGGATCAAGAAACACCACGTCAGGTGGCGCCTTGAGAGTTTCCAGCAACTGGATGCTGTCGCCCTCGCTTAGGTGCATGCGCAAGGCGGCATCCCGCAGCCTGGCATCTTGTGTGGCTCGCTCCAGCGTGTCGCGCAATAGCTCCGCAATCACAGGATCGCGCTCGCAGAGGGTTACCGTAAAGCCCGCCGCCGCCAAAAGCAGGGAGTCCTCCCCCAAGCCGGCAGTCGCATCAACCACCGTGGGGTTTGTCACTCCCCTAACCCGTGCCGCCCTTACCAGCAGCTCTTTGCTCAGATTACCCGGCCTTAGGCGCGGGAGCATGCGAGAGAAGTCCCCACGCAGCTCAAGGCCATCGCCAACCAACGCAAGCCCATGCTCGTCTTGTCGCAGCGACATCCCCTTGGGGAGAACAGGCTCCACGCCAGCGTCCTAGACCAGCTTGCCGTTGCAGTGGTCAACCATATGCTGGATCATCTGGGCGATCCACCCGGTGTAGTCGCGACGGCGCTTCTTGAATGCGCCGTCCACCAGCTCGTCGTAGCTCACCTTAATCTTGGCGTAGCGTGTGACCTTGGAAAAGTCATCGCGCGTGAGGCAGCCCTCGACCGTCTTTGTCGGGCGGATGCCCATGAGGACCTTGGGGTTATACAGCACGTGCGGATTCTGGTTGTCGTCAAAGTAGACCACCACAGCCTTGGTCACACCAATCTGGTTGGCGGCAAGGCATGAGCAGTCCTCGAGCGAGGCCGCCGTGTCGATAAGGTCCTGAGCGATCTCCACATCCGCGGGAGTTGCCGGCTCACACACCTGCGAGAGGATGGCCTCGTCTTTTACCAGCTCTTTGATCATGTGCGTCTCCTTGACTGTTGCACGAAGCGTTTGTATGCCAAAGAGCGTAGCGCAACAAGTGCCCGTCAACGATGATTTCACATGAGCGGTGCGGCATAGCGCCAGGGGCGTCACAGCCCACACCCGCCCGGGTCATGACCCTCGGGACTCCCCTTCGGCTCACGCTCCGCCCTTACGGCGCGGCAGCTGCGGAACTCGCGCCTCCC
>JAFWLX010000107.1 GCA_017510875.1 Atopobiaceae bacterium
AGCTCAGACCCGACGGCATTGATGTAAAGATCACGAGCGACAGCCTGGACACCACCTTGACACTTACGGGTGACGAGAACTGGTGCGGTGTCATAGACACAGCCGGGACCCAGGAGGAGTCAATCACGATTGTCCCTGATTGGGATCGTATCAGCTCTGAAAACGATGGTCACGGGCAGGATGCCGAGGGGCAGTATCGCTACGAGCTCAAGACTCCAGAAGGCGGCAACGGCTATGTCATCACGCTCATACATACGCCGCAGCAGAATACTTCAACCTCTGGTTCCATCACGTGGGACGATGATGACAACGCTGCCAACATGCGTCCCGATAGCGTGACGGTCCACCTCTATAAGAACGGCAAGGAGCAGTCAATAGCAACAGTCGATGCAGAAAGCGACTGGAAGTACGACTTTGGCGAGAAGGCCTTGTACGAGAACGGCAACAAGATTGCATACGAAGTCGAGCAGAATGAGATCTTTGACGGTGACAACAAGCTTTACAACACCACTGTTGATGGGTTTGACATCCTCAACTCCTATGTTGGTCAAAAGGACGTTGTAAGTGTCACGGGCGTCACGCAATGGATTGATGGAAGCAACGAGTACGAGAGGCGTCCTCAAAGCGTCAAACTCACTCTGCTTGCCAATGGCGAAGAGGTGAACTCGCAGAAGCTCAAGTTGCAAGGTGTCGATGTATGGCCTTGGAGTTTTGATAACCTGCATGAAAACGATGCTGAAGGTAACGAGATATCCTATAGCGTCGTGCCTGAGGACGTGGATGGGTACGAAGTGACCTGCACCAGCATCGTCAATGGCGCATCAGATGACTCTGCAGAAACAAGCGGCAATGCAGGGGAGCAATCGTCAACACAGTTCCTCGTGACATACACGATGATTGTGAGCGACAGCGAGAAGACGCCCGCAAAGGTTACGGTGGCCCCCGATCCACTTTCGCTCTCCTATACTGGCGAAGAGCAGGTTCTTGTCAAGAAGGGCGAGGTAGAAGGCGGCACGATGGTATACGCCTTGGGTACGGACGCAACAACGCCGCCCGCAGATGATGCCTACAGCACAGAGATGCCTACTGGCACGGATGCTGGAACCTACTATGTCTGGTACAAGGCGCAGGGCGATATTCTGCACACGGACTCCGAGCCGGCATGCGTGACCGCAACAATTGCCGATGTGACGTATTCGCTGACCGTCTATACAAGGTCGCAGGACAGTTCCGACCCCATTTGCGACGCCACCATACCAGCTGGTCCATACCGCCATGGTAGCTCTGTGACCGTAAGCGTTCCAGACGTCGATGGATACGCCTTTGTGGGATGGTACGAGCTAACAGAAGCGGACAGTTCGGGTCACGCTATCTCCTACGACAATAGACTGCTTTCGGCTGACCTGTCCTACACGTTTGACATACTGGAGGACACGCAGCTAGTTGCCGTGTTTAAGTGGGTCTATGATCCCGAGCATCATGTGCATAGCCTGTCGCACGTGAAGGCAAAGACTGCAACCTGCCTGGAGGACGGCAACATAGAGTACTGGGTATGCGATCAGGGTGACACCCCGTGTGGAAAGTACTTCTCGGACAGCGAGGGCAAGACGCAGATCGCTCAGAAAGACACCGTTATAGATGCCATTGGTCACAATTGGAGTGACTGGACGGTTATCAGTAATCCTTCCTGCATCGCAGAAGGCAAGATGACCCGCGTCTGTGCCAACAATAATTCCCATGTAGAGACAGAGGTCACCCCCATAGATACCGACGCCCACGACTGGGGCGAGTGGAAGGTGACCAAACAGGCGACCGACACCGAGGAGGGCGTTGAGAGGCGCACCTGTGCCAACGACGCCTCGCACGTGCAGAACAGAAGCATTCCCAAGAAGGACCCGCAGGCAGCTGTCTACGTGGTGAAGCAGGGCCTTGACGGAAGCTGGACAAAGCCACAACAGAGTACCTCTGACGCGGTTGCCAGCTATACGCCCGAGAGCATTGAAGGCTTTACGATGAGCGGCTACAGCGTCGACTTCACAGAAGATGAGGACGCACGTACCGTAACCGAGCCGGGTACCGCAATCAACCTGCAAGCGGGCAAGAGCACGCTCTACGTGTACTACGCCAGAAACGCCTACGACCTGGTGTTCTACGATGACATCGCCGGAACTACGGTAGCAAAGACCGAGAAGGTGCCCTACGGCACGGCTTTGTCCACATACAAGGACGTGAAGGTCCAGAAGGACGACCATACCTTTGCGGGCTGGTCGCTTACCCCAAGGACATCAGGCACCTACAACTACAACGAGACCATCCCCGACAACAGCCCAACCAAGAGCGAGGAGAACAGGCAGAAGTATCCGTACGTCCTCTACGGATTTGGCGACACGATGCCTGCCAGCACCTTTAGCCTCTATCCCGTGCTGGTGAGGGACCGCCTTGAGGTGCACCTTGACCTTGGCTCCTACGACCAGGTGGCTGTGGACGCGGGCTACGAGTGGTATGACGCAACCAAGTACGGTGCCGACGCATATAGGAACACACCGGCCTACATGAAGGAGGCAGGCTCGGATGGCAAGCCTCAGGCAAGGCAGTTCACGGTCAACGTAAACGAGAAGCTCCGTATGGAGGCCATGAACGCGGCAACACGCGATGGCTACGAGCTTGACGGCTGGTACACGCAGGGCCACGTCAAGTGGGACGCCAGCTGGGGCATGACACCCGAGTACATGGACAAGGACGAGAACGGTAACACCATCATGCATGTTGCCGAGGGCAAGAACTACACCTACGGCATCGTGACCATCACTGCCGGATGGACGCCCAAGGTTATCGACGCGCTGTTCCACAAGGGCAACTACGGCAAGGCGGACGTCACCTCTGTCAAGACCTCGCTTGGCAGCACACTGACGCTTCCGAGCGCTCCCGAGGTCACGGACGGCGAGTACTACTTCACCGGCTGGAGGGATAGCAAGGGCACCCTGCATGGCGCAGGCGAGGAGCTCCTCTTTGAGGACTGGAGCCTCACCACAGACGAGGTTCTTGAGTTTACGGCTCAGTACGCCAAGAGGACCCACCATCTGGTGATCTTTGACTCGGCCGGTGGCAGCAGCGTGCCTACCGTGGATGCCGCAGAGGGTACCAAGGTTGACAATCCTACCGATCCCACCAAGAACGGATACACCTTTGACGGCTGGTACCTGGGCAGCACCAAGGTGAGCTTCCCTGTCACCGTAGGCAATGCGGATGTGACGTATACCGCGCACTGGAAGGCCAACGAGTACACCATCACCTTTGATGCCTCGGGTGGCAGCGAGGTAGCAAGTGTCACGGCGGCCTACGGGACCGACATAAGCGCACGCAAGCCCAAGGACCCGACTCGGGAGCACTACGCGTTTGCCGGTTGGACGCCCGAGTTCCCAAGCACCATGCCAGCGGGAGATGTCACGCTCAAGGCCAGCTGGACGCCCATGAGCTACACCGTTACCTTTGACGCCAATGGCGGGACCCTTGTGGACGATGACGGCATGGCGTGCGAGACCATCACGATAGAGGACATATACGACGCTTCCATCGCGGTACCCGCCAATCCCACAAGGAGTGGCAACGAGTTCGAGGGAGGCTATGTCTTTGAGGGATGGACGCTGGAAGGTTCCGACGAGCTCGTAGCGTTTCCGTCGCACATGCCCGACACAAATCCCACGTACAAGGCCAAATGGCATGCGCACGTTCTTGACGACCCCTATGGCGAGGTCATTGTCTCTGCCACGTGCGAGACGCCTGGTAGCTACGATGTGGTCACCTGCTGCATTACGTGCGGCAAGGAGATTTATCGCGTACACAAGACCCAGAAAGCCTACGGGCACCAGTGGGACGGTGGCCAGGTAACCCAGGAGCCAACGTGCACCGATGAGGGCACGTTGGTGTACACCTGCCAGATCGATAGGTCGCACAAGCGCACCCTCGTCATTGAGCCCATCGGGCACGAATGGGGTCCGTGGGTTGTCACTCAGGCCCCCACGTGCACGGCCGAGGGCGAGCAGATGCGTGTCTGCAGCCGCGATGCCTCGCACAAGGAGTTCCTGCCCGTCGACATCGATCCCGATGCCCATGACTGGGGCGAGTGGGTTGAGGTCAAGGCGGCGACCGAGTCTACTCCGGGCCTTGAGCAGCGTACCTGCAAGTACGATGCAAACCACGTTGAGGCACGGGCCATTCCTCAGCTGGACCATGTCCATGGCCTCACGAAGGTTCCTGCCAAGGATCCGACCTGCACGGATGACGGAAACATAGAGCACTGGCAGTGCACTGATGGAGACAGCCCCTGCGGCAGGCTCTACTCAGACAAGCTGGGCACAGACGAGCTCTCTGCATCTGATGTTGTTGTGAAGGCGACAGGACATGCGTGGGGCAAGCCCACCTACACTTGGAGCGCTGATAACACCACGGTTACCGCCATGCGCGTTTGTGCCAACGACAGCACGCACGTGCAGACAGAGATAGCGGAGACAACGGCAGCGGTCACCAAGGAGCCTACCTGCACCGCAGCAGGCGAGATGACCTACACCGCCACCTTCAAGAACGCCGATTTCCAGAAGCAGTCCAAGGCGGTCGCGCTTGCGCCCACCGGCCATGACTGGGGCGAGTGGGCCGAGACCACGCCAGCTGGTTGCACCGAGGATGGCGTTGAGACTAGGGTGTGCGCAAACGACACGGAGCACACCGAGACCCGCTCGATACCCGCCCTGGGCCACAAGTGGAAGGAATTGCGCTGGTCCACTGATGACACCATGCACGTCAAACGTACCTGCGAACGTTGTGGCGAAGTAGATGAGTACTCCTACGATTTGGATCATGAGCACGAAATGGCATGGTCACCAGAGCGTGAGGCCACCTGCGAGGAGCCGGGCTCCATCGAGTACTACCTGTGCATGGAGTGCCTGAACCTCTATGCCGACCGTCTGGGAGAGCACCAGATCAGTGAGGCTGACATCGTTATTCCCGCCCTTGGCCATGACTGGGGAGAGCCCACCTACACGTGGTCGGAGGACTGCTCCACAGTGACAGCCGCAAGGGCCTGCAAGCGCGACGCCAGCCACACCCAGACAGAGACCGTAAGCACGTTTGCACAGACCGAAGCTCCGACCTGCACCAAGGAGGGGAGTGCCACCTACACGGCCGTCTTCGAGAACGAGGCCTTCAAGGCACAGACCAAGACCGTGGCTGTCCCCGCCACGGGGCACAAGCCGTCAGCGCAGGTTGTACGCGAGAACGTGGTCGCGCCCACCTGCACAAAAAACGGTACGTACGACAGCGTTACCTACTGCTCGGTCTGTGGCGACGAGATTACACGCGTGCACGAGACGACAAACGCCCTTGGTCACGACTGGGGCGAGTGGGAAGAGACGCGCGCTGCCACCGATACCGCAGAGGGTGAAGAGACACGCGTCTGCAAAAACAACGCGTCGCACAAAGAGACGAGGGCCATCCCCGTACTTAGCCATACGCATCAGTGGGACGAAGGCGTCGTAACCACCGAGCCCACCTGCACCTCAGAGGGCGTACGTACCTTTACGTGCAAACTTGATGCAACCCATACCAAGACCGAGTCCATCGCAAGGCTGGAGCACAGCTACGAATGGTTCGAGGAGTCCTATGCCGAGCCTACCTGCGAGGCAGACGGCTACCACTGGCGTGTCAAGCGCTGCACCGTGTGCGGCGAGGCAGCCTCCAAGCTTCTGGTGAAAGACCCCGCGCTTGGGCATGATTGGGGCGAGGTTGCCTACGTCTGGTCGACCGACAACTCTACAGTCACGGCCACGCGCACCTGCCAGCGAGATTCAAGGCACACGGAGTCAGAGACCGCTACCGCAACGGCCAAGGTCGCCAAGAAGCCAACCTGTACCGAGAGTGGCTCGACCACATACACGGCCGTCTTCGAGAACGAGGCTTTCACGGCGCAGAAGAAGGTGGTAGAGACGCCCGCCACTGGTCACAGCCTTGGCCAGATGACGCGCGAGAACGAGGTGGCGGCCACCTGCACCGAGACAGGCTCTTATGACAACGTCATCCGCTGCGGCACGTGCGGCGTGGAGCTCTCGCGTACGCATGAGATCATTGCCGCTACAGGCCACGACTGGGGCGAGTGGACCGTCACCAAGGCGGCTACCGAGACAGAAGAGGGCGAGGAACAGCGTGTCTGCGCCAACGATGCTAAGCATGTGGAGAAGCGTGCGATAGCGAAGATCGGCCATACGCACCAGTGGGACGAGGGCGTTGTGACCACAGAGCCCACCTGCACTGTAGACGGCGTACGTACCTTTACCTGCAAGCTTGACAGCAGCCATACCAAGACCGAGACTATCCCGGCAACCGGACACAAATTTGTGTGGGAGGAGCACTCCGTGCTCGCGCCCACCTGCGACACCGTTGGCTACACCCTAAATGTCAAGCGCTGCACCGTGTGCGACGAGTCTGACGAGGGCGAGATTATCTGGGAGTTTGCTCTGGGCCACGATTGGGGTGCGGCAAGCTACGTATGGTCAGAGGACAACGCCACAGTTACGGCAACGCACACCTGCCTGCGCGACAGCTCGCATGTGGAGTCTGTGACCGTGAAGACCGTCGCGAGGACCACAGACGCTACCTGTACCGATAAAGGTTCTATCACGTATACCGCAACGTTTGGCGATGCGAGCTTCGAAGACCAGGAGAAGGTTGTCGAGACTCCTGCCAAGGGTCATACACCCGGACAGGCAGTACGCGAGAACGTTGTCCAGCCTACCTGCGACGACGCGGGCTCATACGACAGCGTCACCTACTGCCAGGCCTGTGGGGCCGAGCTCAAGCGCACGCATGAGACGCTGAACGCCCTCGGACACGACTGGGGCGAGTGGAAGGTCACCAAGGCAGCGACCAACACCAGCGCGGGCGAAGAGACGCGCACCTGCACCAGGGATGCATCCCACAAGCAGACCCGCTCCATTCCCGCAAGCGGCCATGAGCACGTATGGGACGAGGGCAGGGTGACCATAGAGCCAACCTGCACCTCTGAGGGCGAGAAGCTGTACACCTGCAAGGTCGACGGTTGCGACCAGACAAAGACCGAAGAAATCGATCGTTTGGCGCACGACGGCGTATGGCAGGATGAGGTCATCACCAAGCCAACCTGCGATTCGGATGGCTACCACTGGCATATCTATCGCTGTGCCACGTGTGGCGAGGTCATGTCTCGCATTCAGGTAAAGGATGCCGCCCTTGGCCACGATTGGGGAGCTTGGACCCAGAGCAAGGCAGCTACCTGCACAGATACGGGTGAGGAGCAGCGCATCTGTTCCCGCGACAGGACCCACGTCGAAACCCGCACAACCGAGGCACTCGGCCACGACTGGGACGAGCCAACCTACACCTGGAGCGAGGACAACAGCGAGGTCACGGCAGAGCGCTCATGCAAGCGCTGCCATGCGATCACAGAATCCGAAACCGTAAAGACGACGGTCAGCACGACTGAGGCCACCTGCCTGGAGCCCGGCACGACAACCTATACCGCGACCTTCGAGGATGAGGCCTTCGAGACCCAGGAGAAGGGCGTCGGCATCACCGCAACAGGCCACGCCTGGGGCGATTGGCAGGTGATACGCGAGGCCACCAAGACCGAGGAGGGCGAGGAGCAGCGCGTCTGCGCCAACGAACCGACCCACGTCGAGAAGCGAACCATCCCGGTCAAGGACTCCACCAAGGGCACGCTGACCTTCGACCTGGCGGGCGGTATGCTCAACGGATCAACCGAGGCCCTCGTCATCTCTGCCGACATAGGCGACACGATCACTATCCCCGATGCGCCAACGCGCGAGGGCTACACCTTCCAGTACTGGAAGGGCTCTGAGTACTATCCCGGCGACGCTTACAAGGTTGAAGGCGACCACAGCTTCACGGCACAGTGGAAGCAGAACGACGAGCCCACGCCGGAGCCTGTGACATACACGATCAGCTTCAACGCCAACGGTGGCACGGGCACGATGTCCAAGCTGACGGTCGAGGAAGGCGATAAGGTCACCCTGACTGCCAACGCCTTCGCGCGCAGTGGTTATACCTTCTCTGGTTGGAACACCGCCAAGGATGGCAAGGGGACGGCCTACTCCGACAAGGCCGAGGTCGAGCCCAAGGCTGACATGATGCTCTACGCCCAGTGGGTAAAGAAGGATTCTGGCAG
>JAFWLX010000108.1 GCA_017510875.1 Atopobiaceae bacterium
AAGCCGTGGAAAGCTATTCGCGACCAATGTCTTCGGCATTTGGTAGCCATTCTACCCGCTTGAGGCTGCTTCGACCACAAGTCTTGTGCCGCACACGCTAATCACGTCTCCCACGTCAAGCCGTTCCGTGGCCTCTATGGGTCTGCCTGCCACGGTTGCCGGGTTGGTTGCCCCGCAATCTCTAGCCAACACATGGTTGTCAAGCGGCACAAGGCTCAGGTGGTTGCGTGACACCGAGCGCGAGTGGAGCACGATATCGTTTTGCTCTCCCCTGCCAACTGAGAGGCCGGCTGCACCCAGCGGTAGGCGCACGTCCATGATGGGCGACTGCACCAGCACGTAGAGTCCTGCTTCTGGCATGGACTCAGCCTTGGCTGGCTCGTCTTCTACCTGCGCAAACGACTCGACGATTGTGTCGTCTGCCGAGGGTGCCTTCTTTCTGTGCCGGGGCGCAAACTCCTCTTCTTCCACGTCCTCGTCTGTCTCATCATCTATCTCGTCTATGTCTATGGACTCAAGCGGATCGTGGGTGACCTGCGCACGTTGTGCAGCCTCTGCCTGCTGTCCCCTGTTGCTGACGTCCTTGCTAAAGTCATACAGGCACCCGTAACACACGTCCATGTCTGCAAACAGCACCTCGCCGCAACGCGGACAGATCTTGGTGCCCACAGGCTCGTCTGCCACCTGCGTGCCGGCAAACACATACTTTGTGCCCCCGCGCTGCCAACTGCCGCTTTTAGCCTGATTGTTCTGCATCATCTTCTCCCTTCTATCTGGGTCACCTTTACTGTCTCTCCCGCCTTGAGCCACCGGCCACATCGGTGCGGTCGCTCGAGCGTCACCCACGCCAAGCTGTTGGATAGCAAGCGTCCTGCACTCACGCCGCGCCTTACCTCCAGCACCTGGCCCACCGGCGAGAGAAAGGCGATGTCCAGGCTGTAGCGCATGCCAAAGGTATGGATTGACCTGCAATCCATAAGGGCAACGGGCTTGGCGTCACGGCCGGTGCCCAACAGCCCCCGCAGGCGCTCGAGCGGGCGGTCGAGCCGCCTGAACACCTGAATCTCGCAACCCTTCTTTTGCCGTACCAGCACAAAGCCGCTCATCACACCACCACCCCTGGTCTGAACCTGTCCACAACAAGCTTTCTTTGATGCGTGAGCGCAAGCGGAGGAGCAAAGCTAACGCCCGCTATCACAAACGCGGAAGGCCACGGGTGATAGCGCAGGGTGCAGGTGTAGGTGGTGAGCAGGGGCGAGACCGGAAAGGTGAGGCCCCGGCCCAGAGACCTGGGCTCTGGCCCGCTTACGTCAACCGTCACCTCGCAGCTGGACATGCTCAGGGCGGCCTCTATGCATGACTGCACCTCACCTGCTGCCGCAAGGGCGCTCTGCTCGCCCGCTGGCGCCACGCCCTGCGAGATCACGGCATCGGGGGCCACGCGGTCAAACGTTGCACACGACTCCACAAAGCGACAGATGTTGTACACCACCAGCGCAACCACAATCACCACCGGCACCATGACCGCAAGCTCCACGGCCATCTGACCCCGCTGCCCACGCGCCATGCGCCCGCGCGCACTCATGAGACACCAACCTTAGAGAGGTCGATGGTCAGCGGTATGCTCACGCCCTCTAGGCCGGGTATGGGCAGCTCGGCCACCGTAAACTGACCCGAGCCCAGCTGCTGTAGCAGCTGTTCGCGCAGTTGGGCCACCAGCTCTCCCGGCGACGAGGGAAACGACTCTATAAGCTGGCGCGCCTTGCCCACCGAGCTGAGCCCCGCCTTGTCCAGCACCGTCTGGCTGTTGACTATCACGGGCTTTCGCAGGCGCAGGTCGGCCGGCTCAAAGCCCGCGGCGCTCACGATGCCCGAGAGCTTGTCGCGCAGCCACGAGGCAACCCTCTGGCCAAACACGCCCTCCACCCTGGTAAGAAACTGACCTCCCACATCGCTGACCTGCTGGTATGCCGAGCCGTATCCCACCAGAAGGTCGCCCCAAAGGCCGGTCACGCTGCCCACCAGGTCAAGCGCCACCGAACCCGTCTGCGAGCGCAGGCCATCAAAGGCGCGCGCGAGCACCGTGTTGTGCGCGGTTGTCTCATCGGGGGCAAGCGTTGCCGCAGATATCGCGGCACCCGCAGGAAGCTCTGCGTCCGAGAGAAAGGTGCTGGTCAGCTCACTGGGGACCGAGGTTGCAGACGGTCTGCACACCACGGCCACGCACCCCCACGCACCGGGCGGACACAGCTTTGGCCTATCGACCGCAAGCAGGTCCATGGCGGCGTCAAACGCGTCCTTGCCCTCGTCTGCCGCCTGCTGCATCTCGCGCTCTGCCTCTATCTCCTCTCTTCTTGCGCGCTCGTAGTCCTTTGAGGCCTGCACCAGAATGCGCCAGTAGTGCTCAAAGCCGTTGTCTATGTTGGTCGATGCGTTGGCCACGTTTCCCATGGCATGCACGTCCATCTGGCACACCTCGCACTCCCACACAGCGCCCGCTTCAATGGCCGCTAGGCTCTCGTAGCCGCACAAATTGCCGGTGGCGGCAGGACAAAAGAGCGAGCAGTGCAGCGTTATGCCTTCATAACCCTCGTCTTCCGTGCAGGGCCAGACGGCATCGGTGTAGAGCCTGGTGGCACGCACCATGTTGGCGTTGTGGGGAAGCTCGTCAAGGCCCATCCAGACCTCGTCGTCGGTGTCGATGCACACCATGGTGCTTATCGCCTCGTAGGCGTAGTCGTAGAACTTCTCGCGCGCCGCCGACCTTTGCAGATCGTCTACGCTGCCATCGCCGGGATACTCCATGTCGTAGCGACGGGCGTAGTAGTTGCTGGCGCGCACGCGGGCGTACTCAAACTCCCAGACCTCGGGCGTGGGGTACCAGGGGTTGAGCGGGGTCTCAAGGCCCGCCAAGGTGGCGGCACGGCTGTGCATGCAGTACGGATCGTCAACGTTGTCGGCACGCCACCCGCGTTCTTTGGCCTCTTGGGCTCGCTGATGGGCCTCCTCTTTGCGGCGCGACGCATCGGCGAGCTTCTTGGAGTCTTCCTCCATTTCGTCGGCATCAAGGTCGTCCTCCAAAAACGAGAAGTCCGACTCGGTTGCCTGCGGAAAGGGCACGGCCATGCCCACGTAGCTGATGCCACCCAACGAGTTTGCCTGGGCGCAAGAGGCGGAGTTGGCCATGACCAGCACCGGAAGTGCGTGCTCCAGAGTCTGCAGGCCCTTGGCGGCAGAGGTGGCAAAGCCCCTGCGCGCCTCGAGCACCTTTTTGCCTATGGTCATGATAGCAGCGGCCTTTGCCTGCAAGGGCGGTATGGCCGAGACCACCAGTGCGGCGCCGCACACCACGGCCCCCGTGAGCCCCATGGTAAGCACGCACGCGTCAAGCACCTGGGCAACCGTGGCATAGGCGGCCACGCAGTTGGCTCCGGCCATGGCCGTGGCATCGGCCACCTCTTGCACGTCTGCCGCGCGGGCCATACTCCAGTGCGCCGTAGCAACGCCAAAGGCAAGCGTCACGCTAAGGAGCAGGGCCAATGCGATGGCAACGACGGTGTAGCCGCCCTCGTCTGTGACAAAGGTCTGGATGCCAAAGCCACGCCACGCGCCGCGCCGTGCAGCCCTCTTGCCATCCGCAGATGCTCTGCCTGCTGTCGCAGCGCTATATCCAGGTGCTCTGCTAACTGTCGCAGCGCTATCCTCAGATACGCTGTCGGCCAATAACGCTCTATCCGCAAACTCCTTGAAAGCCTTCGAGGCGCTAACCCCAGATGCTCTGCCAGCCACTGTAGTCACCTCCCACCCACGAGGCTCGCGTGTCCTCGTCCACCGACACACGCAAGACCACACCAACG
>JAFWLX010000109.1 GCA_017510875.1 Atopobiaceae bacterium
GCAGTGCTATTTCGGCATACGGTAGACCCCAAATTTTCCTTATTTGAAATGTTCATAATGGTCGCTATCGACTACCTGCAGCAAAAAGAGTTATCGACGGCCTATTAACATACTTCTCAACAATATCTTGTGTTTCAACACGCGCATGCCACAAGAACTTGTGGCATAGTATGTCTCGCAACAAAGGAAAGCACACGTTTGCGAACCAAAAAAACGGCGTCTGAAGGCGCCGTTTGGCAGGTATGGGTGCCAAAGCTTAGAGCAGAGGAGACTCACGTGAAGATCATCAAGCGTAACGGTTCCGAGGTCGCCTTCGACCTTTCCAAGATCGAGAATGCCATCAAGGCCGCCAACCGCGAGGTCAACGAGGACGACCGTCTTACCGACCGTGAAGTCAGATTTGCCGCCCTCAACGTTGAGGATAAGTGCAAGGCAGCCGGCCACACCGTTACCGTTGAGGAGATTCAGGACCTCGTTGAAGACCAGCTCATGGCGCTCGATCGCTTTGAGGTTGCCCGCAAGTACATCATCTACCGCTACCTGCAAAACCAGAAGCGCCATAAGAACACCACCGACGACAAGATCCTCACGCTCATCGAGTGCGTGAACGAAGAGGTCAAGCAGGAGAACTCCAACAAGAACCCCACCGTGGTATCGGTGCAGCGCGACTACATGGCCGGTGAAGTCTCCAAGGACCTCACCATGCGCACGCTGCTTCCTGCAGATGTTGTTGAGGCCCACGAGCAGGGAATCATCCACTTCCACGACGCTGACTACTTTGCCCAGCACATGCACAACTGCGACCTGGTCAACCTTGAGGACATGCTGCAGAACGGCACCGTCATCAGTGGCACCCTCATCGAGAAGCCCCACAGCTTTAGCACCGCTTGCAACATTGCCACGCAGATCATCGCACAGGTTGCCTCTACCCAGTACGGTGGCCAGTCCATCAGCCTTACGCACTTGGCCCCGTTTGTGGACGTCAGCCGCAAGAAGATTCGCCGCTCGGTGTACGCCGAGATGGAGGCCATTGGCTTCCATGCCACACGCGAGCAGATTGAGACCATGGTTGACAAGCGCCTGCGCGAGGAGGTGGCCCGCGGTGTACAGACCATCCAGTACCAGGTGGTCACGCTCATGACCACCAACGGCCAGGCCCCGTTCATCACGGTGTTCATGTACCTTAACGAGGCACGCAACCCGCAAGAGAAGGCCGACCTTGCCCTCATCATCGAGGAGATGCTGCGTCAGCGCCACCAAGGCGTCAAAAATGAGAAGGGCGTATGGATCACGCCTGCCTTCCCCAAGCTTATCTACGTGCTCGAGCCCGACAACCTTACCGAGGGAACCCCGTACTTCTACCTCACCAAGCTTGCCGCCAAGTGCACGGCCAAGCGCATGGTGCCTGACTACATCTCTGAGAAGAAGATGTTTGAATACAAGCTCTCGGCTGGCGAGACGCCCGGCAACGGTGACTGCTACACCTGCATGGGCTGCCGTAGCTTCCTCACGCCGGACCGCAGCGGCAACGGCTACAACAACGTGGCCAAAGCCCTTAACTACGAGCCGGGCAAGCCCAAGTACTACGGCCGCTTCAACCAGGGCGTAGTTACCATCAACCTCCCTGACGTGGCACTCTCGTCCAATGGCAACATGGACCGTTTCTGGGAGATCTTCAACGACCGCCTGGACCTGTGCCATCGCGCGTTGCGCGCCCGTCACGAGCGCCTGTTGGGCACCGTCTCGGACGCTGCTCCCATCCTCTGGCAATACGGCGCCCTCGCGCGTCTGGACAAGGGCGAGACCATTGACAAGCTGCTGTACGGCGGATACTCGACCATCAGCTTGGGCTATGCCGGCCTGTACGAGTGCGTGAAGTACATGACAGGCTACAGCCACACCGACGCCAAGGCCACCGATTTTGCCCTGTCGGTCATGCAGCACATGAACGACAAGTGCGCCGAGTGGAAGGCCGCCGAAGACATTGACTACTCCGTGTATGGCACGCCCATCGAGAGCGTCACGTACAAGTTTGCCAAGTGCCTGCAGCGCCGCTTTGGCGTTGTGCCGGGCATCACTGACAAGGGTTACATCACCAACAGCTACCACGTGCATGTGACCGAAGAGATTGACGCCTTTACCAAGCTGCGCTTTGAGAGCGAGTTCCAGCGTCTCTCCCCCGGTGGGGCCATCAGCTACGTTGAGGTGCCCAACATGCAGGACAACCTCGAGGCCGTTATCAGCGTGATGCAGTACATCTACGACAACATCATGTACGCAGAGCTCAACACCAAGAGCGACTTCTGCCAGGTGTGCGGCTACGATGGCGAGATTCAGATTGTGGAAGACGACGGCAAGCTGGTGTGGGAGTGCCCCAACTGTGGCAACCGCGACCAGTCCAAGATGAACGTGGCACGTCGTACCTGCGGATACATTGGCACGCAGTACTGGAACCAGGGCCGCACGCAAGAGATCAGAGATCGCGTACTGCACCTGTAGATAACTGTTGGCACGGTACACTTTCCTCGCACAAGGCCGTGGCAGATGGGGCCTATAGAAAGGTAACGCTGTGAACTATGCCGAGATAAAGTACTGCGACATCGCCAACGGTGTGGGCGTGCGCACCACGTTGTTCGTCTCAGGATGCCGCAATCACTGTCCCGGTTGCTTTAACACCGGCACTTGGAGCTTTGAGGTGGGCGAGCCCTTTACGCCACAGGTGGAGGACGAGATTATCAGCAGCCTTGAGCCAGCGTATGTGGCCGGTCTTACGCTGCTGGGAGGCGAGCCCATGGAGCCCGAAAACCAGGTGGAACTGCTTGGCCTTGTAAGGCGCGTGAAAGAGGTGTATCCCACTAAGACCATCTGGGCGTATACGGGCTTTACCTGGGAGGAGCTTACGCAGGGCCCCAGCCGCGGATGCACAGATACGCTCCCTCTTTTGCTTGAACATATTGACGTGCTGGTAGACGGTCCCTTCATTCTTGATCAGAAGGATATCAGCCTGCGTTTTAAAGGATCGTCAAACCAGCGCCTTATCGACGTTCCCAAAACGCTTGCCGCAGGAAACGTAGTTCTGTGGGAGGACGAGCCTGTCTTCTCAAGCCACGCGTGGTAAGGGCATATTCCTATGGCATCGCTTTCCGCGGCAAAGAAGTGCTGGTAGGATAACCAGCTCTCGATGTCTTGCGCAAGCTTCACCCCATCACAATCCCGCGTAGAATGGTGAGCAAATAACAGTCCGATGGGGGTGGATGAGGGTGCCTGGGACCATAGAAATAAGAACCAATCGCTTGCTGTTGAGAAGGCACGTAATGGAGGATGCCGCGCCGCTACACGAAGGCTTCGGCATCGACCCCGCAATGTTCGAGTACTCCGGCTGGAATCCCTACGCCACCTTGGGGATGGCCGAGAGGACCGTTGCGGACGCCATAGCGAACTATTCCGACCCACATTTCTACGGATGGGCGATCGAGCACGAGGGAAGGCTGGTCGGCAACATCGGCGCCTACGACTACGACACCGAGGAAAACGCCGTCGAGGTGGGGATGAGCATCGAGAAGCCGTCCTGGGGAAGGGGCTTCGCTACCGAGGCGCTAGAGGCCGTCCTTCACTATCTCGCGGACGACGAGAAGATCTCCACCATCACAGCCTGGTGCGCATCGGACAACATCGGGTCCATACGAGCGCTCGTGAAGGCGGGCATGGTGGAAAAGGGCGTCGAAAAGAACGCAATAACCATAGGCAACTCCACGTTCGACAAGCTCTGGTTCGAGTTCCGTGGAGAAGGTACCAAGAAGGACGGCTAGTCCCTAAGCACATCATTGAGCATCGTATCAGGAAGATCGTGAAGACAGCGACCGAGAACGGTCAGAACCTTGCTGTCGAGGGTTGCTACATCTCGCCCGATAGGCGAGGTGACTTCGACGAAGGATGATCTATTTCCGACGCTTCTTCGGCTCGGGCAGCTCTGGCAGCATCGAGATAACAAGGTCAGCCACTCGGTCACGGTTTTCCATGTCAACCAGCATCATTGCAGAGGCACCCTCATAGGGAATCTCGGTAAGCGTGAGAAGCGCACGCGATGCGGGCGTGTCCTTGACGAGGAACCTGTCATCGTAGATTCCACCAAAGAGCTTGCCTGACGAGTAAAGAAGGTATTCGCCTATCATCTTCCTGGTGGTGACTTCAGGAACGTCGGCCAGAAGGTCGAGGACGTATTCGAGATACTCTGCGCTGGATGGCATGTGATGCCCCTCTCTGCCTTATGGGCACATTCTATCCGATGCCGGCACCAACTCTTGAATCGTATCCTCCGTGCTCATGACCTTACGAAGGACCATGCAGTTCTGGCGGCCAAAGGGAATGGAGACGGTCTTGTCACCGTACTACTCCTTGTCGCATGGTGAGAAGGTCCTTTCCCATCGCCCTCAAGCTGAGAAGAGCTTCCATCCCCATCACAACCCCGCGTAGAATGGTGGGAGGAACGAGGATGAGAAGGACGCGCTCAATGAAGACGATCTACCTCATAGGCGGCACCATGGGTGTAGGCAAGACGGCCACGTGCCAGCAACTCAAGTCCATACTGCCACATGCGGTGCTCCTTGACGGAGACTGGTGCTGGGATGCCGACCCTTTCATGGTCACTGATGAGACCAAGGCGATGGTGATGGACAACATCTGCCACGTGCTGAACAACTTCATCCGCTGCAGCGCCTATGACAATGTGATCTTCTGCTGGGTCATGCACGAGCAGCAGATAGTGGACGACATCCTCTCACGCCTCGACACGTCGGGCTGCCTCGTAAGGACGTTCTTCCTTGTGTGCTCGGAGGAGGAGCTGCGCGAACGCCTGGAGAAGGACGTCGCCGCAGGGATCCGCCAGCCCGACGTCATCGACCGCAGCCTGTCGAGGCTCCCTCTCTACGACACACTAACCAGCAAGAATGTCGACACAACCGGTCTGACGCCCGAAAAGGTTGCAGAGCGAATCATTCGCCAATAGGGATGAGCCATGATTTTCTACCGTGATAGCGAACTGACCATCCGCAACATGGAGGAGGCAGACGCCCAGCTCTTTGTTGATGGGGAGATCGAACAGGGCTGGAACGTGGACATCTCCAAGTTCCTGACGAGGCTCAGAGACCAGGCCGAAGGGAAATGCGTCTCGCTGACAGCCGTGTATGGAAGTCTCCCTGCTGGGTATGTCAGTGTCTACGCAACGGGTCTGGGCGGCGCATTCAGCGGAAGAGGATTGCCTGAAATCGTAGACCTGGGCGTATTGGAAAAGTACCGGGGAAGGGGAATCGGTGGCAAGCTGATGGACGTCGCCGAGGGCGATGCCGTGTACCGCCGCGAGGACGGCCTCGTGATCATCGATCCGGAGAAGGCCAAGGGCCTAAAGCAGCTCGACGGCGTCTGCGATCGCGTGTACTGGAACGA
>JAFWLX010000007.1 GCA_017510875.1 Atopobiaceae bacterium
GAGCCTTCTCTGCGTCGTTTACAAGCATTATGTCATGCTTTACCCATTCTTGTGGGTAACAGAGTTGGCTAGCGGGAAAGAGCGCATCAACGTATGCCACAGCCGTCATTCCTCGTTCCGCACACGGGGGTGCGGCCTTTGGCACAGGGTATGTGGACCGTCCTGTAGCAGGCCGAGTCCGTCGCTTCATAGTGTGGTCCGTGAGCTAATCGCGCCAGTTGTCCCATGGGTACGTGTGGCCCTCGTGGCACTTGTATGCGCGCCCCTGTGCGTCGAGTGCAAGTACTTCGCCGTCGCTTTCATGATGGCGGCTCAATGAGATCGCCACTGCGCCATAACACTCAATTGACGTCCCTCCTGGCTCGTGCTCATGCCAGCCGTTCTTCTCGTTGCGGGCTACCAGCACACTTCCGTTCTCGAGCAATGCGGCGGTGACGCCTGCGCCCGCACAGACCTGTATGACGCCGCGCCACTCGCTTACGGTGAGGCACTCGACGTCGTCCTGGCACTCGTAGTAGTCTTCGGTCTCCGCTACGATGACGGTGCCGTCGCGTTTGAGTCCAGCAGCATGGTGCGGCCCAGCGGACACCTGCACGATATCAGTCCAGTCAGCGGGCTTGCTACACCATCTCAGACAGCTGTTCCCCGCCGCATAGGTTACGGTACCGTCCCGTCGCACGCCCAGCGCGTATTCATCTCCTGCAGAGATCTGTATGATGTCTTCCCATGAGGAGACCTCGCGTTCAATGCTGTCGGAGCCTACGGCCAGTACCGTGCCATCCGAGCAAAGCCCGAGTACGCAGGCGTCTCCCACGGAGATCTGCGTCACATTACGCCACGTGGTGAAGTACCGCTTCATCCAGCCGACAACCGCCACTCTGCCATTCTTGCGCAAGCCAACTGCTGTGCTAGGACCGGTCTCCAATGCGACGATGTCTTTCCAGTGCACTAGCTCGCATTTCTTCTCGTAGTCGTGGGAGCTGAAGTAGCCGTCGATGAATACCCTGCCGCACGAGCAGAGCCCCATAGCAAACCGGTCCGACTGAGACACTGATACCAGACGATGGCTTTGTTTCCACCATGGCTCCAAGTTAGGCAAGATTTCAAAGGGCACCATCTTGCCCATGAGGTATCCCATTCTCGTACCAGGCACGATACGCTTGCCGTGCGTTGCGCTTAGCGGGACGGGATGCGTCTCCCAGTCCTCCATATTGGCAGGCATCTCCCAGTTGTAGGTGGGGTAATCGTAATAGTCCAAGTACCACATGCCATGCTCCTTGCGGCGTGAGAACACGTGCACGTTTGTCCACTATAGTGCATGGTAGCTGGGATTTCTCGAGAAGGAAAGCACAGTCCGACACGGGCGTGAAGTCCGTCCCAGCACACCCTAATGTCAGAGATACGCTGCTACAAAGTGAGCGGCGAAGCGTTTGCCTAACGCATGAGTATCTTTAGCTGAACCTATGGTTATCGAACGTAATACACTGGTGAGATGGGCAATGAGCTGACACGTTTTCCCACGTATAACAGGAATGGAGATTGGATTTTCATGAGCGTGCACAAGTGCGTCACCCGCAGGGCCTTTCTCTCGGCATCCGCAATGAGCGCGCTGGCTCTTGCCGGCTGTGCTGCCGGCTCGGAGAATCAGCCTGCTGAGACACCTGAAGCAACCGAGGCAACCACCGCGATCTCTGTGGATGATCTGCCTTGGTGGAAGAAGTCCATCGTCTACGAAGCCTACCCCAAGAGCTTCCAGAGCTCGAAGGGTGCAGAGACGGGCGATATTGCTGGCGTGACGAGTCGTCTCGACTACCTCAAGGAGCTGGGCGTCGGCGCCATCTGGCTGACGCCGGTCTTCGTTTCGCCTATGGCCGACAACGGCTATGACGTTGCTGACTACTACAACATTGATCCGTCGTTTGGCACCATGGAAGACATGGATAAGCTGATGGCGGAGGCAGCCAACCGCGACATCAAGATCGTGCTCGACATGGTGGTTAACCATACCTCCAATGAGAATGCT
The DNA here is from genome assembly GCA_017510875.1 of Atopobiaceae bacterium. Taxonomy (GTDB): domain Bacteria; phylum Actinomycetota; class Coriobacteriia; order Coriobacteriales; family Atopobiaceae; genus UBA1367. The sequence goes on from JAFWLX010000007.1 coordinate 2,024, forward strand.
TGGTTTGTTGAATCGAGCTCCAGCAAGGACAACGACAAGGCCGACTGGTACATTTGGCGCGACCCTGCCGAGGATGGTGGAGCTCCCAACAACTGGCGCGGCATCTTTGGCGGCAGCGCATGGACTTATGTTGAGGCGCGCGACCAGTACTACCTGCATACCTTCCTGCCTGAGCAGCCGGACCTCAACTGGGACAACGAAGCGGTTCGCAAGGAGGTCGCCAACGTCTTTAATTTCTGGCGCGATAAGGGCGCCGGTGGCTTCCGTGTTGACGCGGTGACCTACATCAAGAAGCCCGAGGGACTGCCCGATGGCGATGCAGAGTCCGACGGATTTGCTCCCATTCACAACGCCACGGCCAACACACCTGGCATCCTGGATTACCTGCACGAGCTGCGTGACAGCACCATTGCAGGCACGGATTGCTTTATGGTGGGCGAGGCCAACGGCGTTCAGGCCAGCGAGCTTTCCGACTGGGTAGGCGAGAGCGGCGTCTTCGACATGGTTTTCGAGTTCAGCCACATGGATTTGGACGGTCATGATGCCAGTCGGATTGATGCTCACAGCTGGAAGCTTGTAGAACTTAAGGATGCCCTTTCGGCTACGCAGGCCAACACCGCTGCCAAGGGCTGGTGCCCAGTCTTCTTTGAGAATCACGACCAGCCACGCTGCGTTATCAACTTCTTCCCCGAGGGCAGCAATACTGACCAGGCGGCCAAGTGCATGGCTACCGTTCAGCTGGGGCTGCGCGGCA
>JAFWLX010000110.1 GCA_017510875.1 Atopobiaceae bacterium
CATCTTCTGCCACGCTGGAACGCAAGAGGTCGAGCGCATCGGCCATAAGCTGACCACGGTTCATGCCACCGTGCGGCACCATGCAGGCTCCATAGAGAAAGTCAAGCTTGAGCATCTTGTAGCCCCAGTCGTACGTAGCCGTACGCAGCGAGGTGCGTACGTGCTCTCGTACTTTGGGGTTGAGCGTGTCCAGCGCAAAGGCCCCGTTCCAGTGGTCACCCGTGCGCACATAGTTGCCGTCTTCGTCTCGAAGGAGCCAGTCCTTATGGTTCTGGTACAGCGCGCTGTCAACCGAGCAAACAAAAGGTGCCATCCACAGGCCAGCAACCAGTCCCTTGGCTGTGATCCTCTTGGCCAGGCGCTTCATGCCGTGTGCAAAGCGATCAGTATGGGGAGAGGTCCAGTCGCCCACCGTGGCATACCCGTCATCAACCTGGAAGATGCCCTTACATGCACCAAGATCGCGGCCCTCCAAAAGCTTGTGCACCTCACCAAGGTCCTTTTCCAGCTTTGTCTCGTCTATCTGGTCATAGTGGCGATACCAGCTTGAGTAGCCAACCAAGGGAGTTGCCGGAAGCGCGCGTATGCCTGCAAGCGCAAGCCAACGGCTTACCGCCTCGTCAAGCTTGTCTTCAACCAGCGCAAACGCCATAAGCTCTACCTGATCGCCAACCTGGATCGTATGGCTGGGGCACTCCTTGGCAAGCGTCATCTGGTTATGAAACCAGTCCTCGCGAATGGTGGTAAACCCGCTATCCTCGTCAAGCGAGCCCACCAGCAGCACCTCGTCGCCGTAACGCAGGTATCCGTACCCAAAGCCGTGCTGGCGGCCAAAGCGGTAGTCGTTGGCAATAAAACGATAGTCGCCACTGCCGTCGAGCGCCCAGCGGTCAATTATGCGATGCGGCACGCCATGCAGGCCGCGCATGCGATCATGCACCGGACGTTCGCGCGAGTCGGTCCACGAGTTGTATCCGTTGAGAAAGATTGCATCGGCACCAGCAATGTCGCAGTCGATGGTGGCCTCACATGCCTCAACAGCAAGCGGGCGTGCGGGGCGCACACGTACTCGGCGAGCATCACGACCCCGTACGGTTGACAGGCCAAGCTCGCGTGCGTTGCTGGCGGGATACGCATACCCATCAGGGGTCACGCGCACCTCGCGCTGCTCGCCGTTTGCGCGATACTGTATGCGATAGCTGATCTCAACCTGCATGGACTGCTCCTTTGCACATAAATGCACGTCTGCTATTTGTTCTCAAGTGCGCCCGTAATCCGCTCGGCATGGGCGGTGATCACCTTAAGTACATCGCGCTCGTTGTAGCGAAGGAACACCAGACCGCCCATCAGGCAGAATACCGTGGCAACCAGGGCGGTGATGCGGTAGCCCACACCACCAGAGCCCAAAGAGGCAATGGACGAGAACAAGATCATGGCCAACGACTGGCCCAGCGTCATAGAGAAGGTACGCGCGGCATAGAACATGCCTTCGCGATTCTCGCCCGTCTTTACAGCGTCATACTCGGCAATGTCGGCTAGCACGGCCTGTGGCAGAATGCCCAGCACAGCCATGGGTATGGCGGCAAGGATGGCCACAAGCGCACCCCACGCCAGCTCGGGCACGCCAAACTGGCCGCACACGCTGGTCACGCCAAAGGCAAGGCAAAAGAAGAAGAACGCAAAGCTCACCAGGCGCTTCTTGCCCAGGCGCTTGGCCAGGATGTTGACCGGCGCATAGAAGGCAAGGCTCACCACGGTCATGCCGGCAAAGAGCACAAAGTTCATCGACTCGTCCAAGCCCATCAGGCTCGTCACATAAAAGGGCATGCCCGTCTGGAACATGGTGATTGCCACCCAGTACAGAATGTCCGAGATCTCGAACACCTGGAACTGCTTGTTGGCAAAGGTCTTCATGATGGAAGCGCCCATGGGAGTGGTGGAAGGCTCGGTCTCGGCATAGAGGTTCTCGTCAATGGTAAAGGCGGGCACGAGCATGCAAATCACAGCAAGGGCCGCCAGAATACCAATGGTGACGCGGTAGGCGTTAGCAATGCCCAAAGCCCCTTGAAAGATGCCGGCGATGGTAGGCACAAGGTAGGCAAACGCGGTGCCCAGAAAATAGGTCACCGAGATGAAGGTAGAGAGGTTAACGCGCAGCTCCTGCGTGCGACCCAGCTCGGGAATGAGCGCGTTGAAGGGCGTGCAGTAGAGTGAGAGCGACACATAGAAACCCACCAGGCACACGAGCAGGGCCAGGTCGTTAAACAGCTCGCCGCCCAAGCCCGGCACGGTAAAGACCACCACGGTCATGATGCCAAACGGAATAGCAAACCAGCGCATGAAGGGAATGCGGCGGCCCAAGGGATGCTTGAGCGAGTCGGACTTGCTGGCAATGTAGGGATCGATGAAGCCATCCACCAGACGACAGAACGCCGTGATGAGGCCAATGACTGTCATGCCGGCAAACACGATACCCTGTGTGATGAAGAGCGGCATACCGGCAGCAATGGTCTCCTCACTGGGCATGTAGAAGTACAGCAGCCAGTTGCTGACCACGCCAGACAGAAGCGCCCATCCCAGCTGGCCTATGGCAAAATTGCGAAGAATCTCCGGCGTCGCAAGCTTCTTCTCCATGTGTCGTTCCTTTCGTTCAGCCTCCCTACGAAGGCAATGTACTTCCTATCTTTGTGGCCTGATGGCACAAGCTTTCAGTTGGGCTTTATCCTCATCCGCGTAGGTAACAAACGGCCATGTCTACCACACAGGCCAGTTCTTCGCGTGCGGTCGAGAAGTCGTCAGTGGGGAGAACCTCACCGCGAGAGAGCTTGCTTGACATGCTCATAAGGGCATGGCCAACCGATCGGTAGAAGAGGTTGAAGTCAACGTCACTACGCACCGACGCATCCCGCAGGCCAAGTTGGTACGCCTGCTCGTAATAGGGGTAGGCCGCAGAGATCATGGCGGCATAGGTGTCAACGGCGTCGCTGTTTACGGCCTTCGCCAGAATAAGGCGGTCCAGCTCGTCGATAAAGGCCGCAAAGCCTGCATGGTTGCGGCAATGCTCACAGTAGGCTTCCATCAGGCACATGAGACGGGAGGCCCCGTCCATCTGCGCGTAGTCATTAGAGGCAGCCAGCTGGTCATAGGTTTTTAGCAGGCACTCCCACATGAGCGTTGCCGCCGCAACCGCAATGGCCGCCTTGGTGGAGAAATGCCGGTAAAGTGTGGCTACGCCCATCCCTGCAGCCTCAGCAATATCAGTCATGCGCACAGCCTCGATACCACGCTGCAAAAAGAGTCTTGAGGCGCATTCCACGGCATACGCATCTGTCGCCGAAAGACCAAGACCTGCAACGGGTAGCCCAGCCTGCTCTGTGGACGGACTGTTGTCTGCCATGCTCGACCCCTCTCTTTCTTGACCTTGTCTGGATAGTATGATAGCCTAACTATCAGATTGATAGTAAGACTATCACATTACGAACACGAGTCAAGGAGCGTATAGGATGGACGTCACCAATAACCGCGCAAAGAGCGCCTTTGGCAACAAGCAGGACAAGCGCACGATTGCAAAGGCGGCCAAGGCAAAGAACGGCTTTCTCAAGCGTTTTGGAGACGATTCGGGCGCAGTCTATCACCTTGCCAGCGCGGACGTGCCGGTGATTGGCAAGGCGCTTGGCGTGCGCAACCTTGTAATGGCAACTGACAACGTACCCCTTGATCTTGCCGCCGACGCGGCGACGGCCCCGGAATGTGCGCAGACGTCGCGTACCGTTGCGGGTGCCGCCGGCGCACCTGTGGTGGTGGGCAACATTCGCATGGGCTTTGGCCACTACCGTATCTCTATGGCCATGGCAAGCGCCGCCCACGCCATGGGATACACCCCCTACTGGCTTGATTTGGCCTCCTTTGACCAGACAACTGGATCAAAGGTCATTGCCTACCAAAACGACCTGTACTCCATGGGCTCTCGCCTCTCACAGAAGGTGGGGCTGTTCAATCGCCTGTACTGGGAGCCGCTCAACTCCGAAGGCTTCCGTAAGCTCTCGTACAACGCAGGCGACCAGATGAACGCCGAGCTGTGTGTACCCATCTTCCGCGACATTCCTGCCGACACCCCCTATGTGGGCACGCACGTATGGCCTGCCCAGGCTGCCGTTCACGCGGGGCTCACCCATGTGGTCAACGCCATTCCCGATAACTGGCCCATGGCACTGCACCTGGCCGAAGGTGCCATCCACACGGTGCAGACCCCTAGTGCCTACCTGGGCTATCACCAGCTGCGCGGCATGGACCCCAAGCGCCAGCTGAAGCCCATGCCACTCGATAGCTTGGTGTACACGGGCCACTACGTAGATCACGAGCTGGTAGAGAACATCGGTCGCGACTGCGCCGCACGCCGCAAGCGCCTGCTAAGCGGCGGGCCTATTCGCTACCTCATCAGCGTGGGCGGCGCCGGAGCACAGCAGGAGCTGTTCGAGGCAATCATCGCACGCCTTCTGCCCTATGTGCGCACCGAGCAAGCTACGCTGCTCATAAACGTAGGTGACCACCGCAACGTGTGGGACGGCCTCGCACGGCGAGTGGAAGGCCTTGCCCAAGAGACGCAGACGCACTTTGACGACTTTGCCCAGGTGGCGCAGCTGGCAACCGATGCCCTGGAAGGCGACCTCACCGGCGTGCACGCCTTCTGCGACAGCGACATCTTTAGTGCGGTGTACTCGTCCAACCTGCTCATGCGTTGCTGCGATGTGCTGGTAACCAAGCCCAGCGAGTTCTCGTTCTACCCCGTGCCCAAGCTCATGATCCACCGCGTGGGCGGACATGAGGCCTGGGGTGCCATCCGCGCGGCCGAGATAGGAGACGGCACCTACGAGATTGACGACACAAACGAGGTGCTGGCCATGATCGACTCGTTCCAGCTTGACCGCGAGCTGGTAGCCTTCATGTGCGACAATATCGAGGCAGCCAACCGCATTGGCATCTACGACGGCGCCTACAAGGTCATTGACCTCGCGGTCAACGGGATACACTGATGCACAGCCTCGCACTGTAACAGAGGGGGAAACTCAAGATAGGCAGATGGGTAGCCCTTTCCTAAAAGCGAGCGCTCGTAGGCGGGCCGAGCAAGCTCAATGCTGTTTCCAAACAGTCTCTCGTCCCTGCCATCACGCGACGCAAGAACATACAGCGCGTCAAACGTCTGCATCTGTGTGGGCTTCATGGGACCTTCTCCTTAAGGTGCACGCAATGCCCGTGCCACCGTTGACGCTCTGACTGTGGCAAGGGCCTTGACCCCTAGCGGCGCGGACGTCTGTGGCCCTCGCGGATAATCTGCCTCAGCAGCCAAAGACCCATACCCAAAGCCACCAGATACCCAATGAAGCCGATGACGGGGATACCAAAGATAACCGGCTTGATGCGCGCATAGTACACCACCGACGAGCCAATGAACAGCCCGGCAATGATGATGCCCATCGTAAGGCGATCAGCCGCACGGGCCATGTCGTACATGGGGTCCTCCGAGCCTGCCAGATCGAGGTTCATGCGCAGCTGTCCGCGCGTGAGCATGCTCATGGCAAGGTTGGCCTGCGACGCTGCACCCAAAAGTCCATGGGAGGCTGCCAGCGACTCCCGTGCCAGTCGCTCCGTCTCTTTGAGCGCGTACTCCTTGGGCTCAAGATGCGCCCACACGTGACGCTGTATGATCTCGACCATCGACACGCCGGGGAGAAACTCGTTTACCACGCCCTCAAGGGTCATCAGGGCCCGGGCCAGCATTGTCACCGTTCCCGGCAGCTCGATGCCGCTCTTGCGCGCCATCGATATCAGCGCGTTGAGAAATACCCCCATATCCAGCTCGGACAAGCTGGCATCACCGTAATCCCCAATGATGGCGTCAAGGTCGGCAAGCAGGTGTGCGTGATCAATGCTGGCGGTATCTGCCATAGAAAAACGCAGCAGACCGTCCTTGAGCCCGGCTGCATCGCCGCGCCCCACAGCAAGGATCATGTCTGACAGGGCATTGCGATCATGCGAAGAGAGGCGGCCCATGATTCCCAGGTCTAGGTAGACGATCTTTCCGCCCCGCACAAACAGGTTGCCCGGATGGGGATCAGCGTGAAAGAACCCATCATCAAGCATCTGGCGAGCATAGTTGTCCACCAGCTTGGTGCCAATCTCGGCAAGGTCGTAGCCCTCATCAACCAAACGTTGCGTATCGTCAATGGGAATGCCATTGATGTAGTCCATCACCACCACGTGCCGCGTGCACAGCTTGGGGTAGGGTTTGGGACAGTCGATATAGACGACGTCGGCATTGTTCTGCCTAAACTCCTCCAAGCTTCGGGCTTCAACCAAAAAGTCGGTCTCTTCCCTAAACGACTGCCACAGCTCATCGACCACCGAGAGCAGATCGACAAACTGCTCGTCGCCCATAAAGCGTTGCGCCTGGCGCGCCAACGAGCGCATGATCGATATGTCTTGGGCCATGAGCTCCTGCACGTGGGGCCGCTGGACCTTTACGGCCACCAGCTCGCCCGTGGTCAGCCGGGCCTTGTGCACCTGCGCCACCGAAGCCGACCCCAAAGGAACATCGTCAATGGCGTCAAACAAGTCTTCAAGAGGGATGTCGTACTCCTCGCGCAGAGTCTCGATGAGCGTGTCACGATCCATCGGCTCTACGTCGGTGCGCAGAAGCGTAAGCTCCTCGCAAAAGCTCTCGGGCAGGATCTCGGAACGCATCGAGAGGATCTGGCCTGCCTTCACAAACGTAGGGCCTAGCTCCTCAAGGAGTTTGCGCAAGGTGTAGGGCGTAAGGCCATGCAGAATGTCGTAGTGCGTAGCGATGGCCACAATCTCGCGCAGACGCTGCGCCTTGGTCACACGCGTTACGCGGTACGTGTCATCGTTGAGGCTACGGCCACCAAGCAAGCCTATGGTTTCAGACCAAGAGCCCGCCTCCGAAGAGACAGGCTCTTGGTCTGCTTCGTTGCCGCCCGTAGGGGCGTCTCGTACGAATTGTTCTTGCTCGTTGGACACCGCGAGCTTATGCCTCGGGGTCGGTCTCGACGTCGGCGGCCTCGGGCTCCACAGCGTCATCGGCCTCGGCCTCTTCGGTGACCTCGACCTCGTACTCGGCGTCCTCGACCTTCAGGTTCTCAGCGATCTTCTGGGCGCGGGCAATCCAAGCGTCGCGCTCCTCGGGGGTCATCATGCTCATGCGCGCCTTGAGAACCTCGTCGGAAGCTCCGTCAGCGGTCTCCTTGACCTTGCGCGTAAGCTCCTCGTTCAGGGCCTTGCCCTGCTCGACCGAAAGCTCGCCCTTCTTGATAAGCTCGTCAACCAGCTCCTGAGACTTCTCGGCACCAATTACCACAGCACCTACGCCCGCCAGAAAGACCTTCTTGATTCCCTCAGAGAGATTGTCAAACATTGCCATCGTGCACCCCTTTCAAAGCGACACAGGCTTGGTTGGGCAGCGTGTCCGCCCGTAACCTTACACTCGCTACTGTACCCCTCTGCCACTACAGATAATCACGTGCTATCGAGCGACAACCTAACTCGTATGCTCAGCGGTAGTCAAGACCACGAAGGGATACTCCTGATTGCCGGCCGCGGATGTGCCAGCAACACGTTCCGCAATCCAACTCTCCTTATCCCAGAAGCACGGAGCGAAGCTCGTCGACCGTGGCGGTAATGGCGGCAGCCCCTGCCTGCTCAAGCTCCCCCGGCTCGGCCGTGTTGCCGTACAGTACGCCCACGCAGGGAATGCCGCAGGCGGTTGCGGCGTCCACGTCGTGATGTCGGTCCCCCACCATCACGGCATCGCCCGCGGTCGCGCCCACATCCACCAGCGAGGCTCGGATGGCATCGGCCTTTGTTGCCTCTCCGTCATGCTCTTTGGCGCGCACGGAGTCAAACAGGTCCAGCAGCTGGTTGTCTTCAAGACCCTGCCTCACCAGATAGGAACGCTTTGAGCTGGCAACGGTCAAGGCCTTTCCGGCAGCCTTCAAGTCGGCTAGCAGCTCCGCAATGCCCGGAAATGCCGGCCAGCCCTCGACGCCAAGGTAGTTATAGATATCGCGATAACGCCTGGTAACCTCCACCGCGTCTTCATGCGAGAGACCAAACACCTGCTCGTAAGCTTGTGGAAAGGGAGGGCCAATAAGCTCTCCCACACGCTTGAGATCGCGTTCTGGGATACCCCACTCGCGCAGAACCGTAGTGGCTGTTGACATGATTGACGCCTTGGTATCGGCAATGGTCCCATCAAAGTCAAAGACCACCACCCGGCGCTCGCAGATAGGCAGATTACTAGCCATGCGCTCCCCCTTCGTCACGTTCTTCTCACTCCATCCTACACAACTACGATAAAACGACCTCTGTCAGGCATCTAGGACCGCTAACGGCCCAAATCCATCCGCACCGATCCCAAATCGGGAACGGTCCCCGAAAACGGACGCTGGCGGCCCCAGGCCCCACGTACCGGTCCCAAATAGGGGACGGTCCCCGCACACGGAGGTTTGAAATGCTCCTTTTCACGCCCTTATGCGCCTTTCCTGCCCGCCAAGCGTGAAAACTACCTGAACGCTTTATAAAACCGTGAGTTATGGCGCGCAAATTGCGTACCCTATCAGAGTACCTTTGGCCCGTCCGAAAGGAACCCATGCTCGTACAGCCCATTACCTGCTACCGCCCCACACCGCAGGCGGCCCCAGACTTCGCTGCCCTCCCCTACGACGTCTTCAATCGCGAGGAGGCAGCAGCCTATGTTGCTTCGCACCCGCAGTCGTTCTTGACCATCGACCGTCCCGAGACGGCCTTTGGACCAGACCAGGACATGTATGCCCCCGAGGTCTACGAGAAGGCTGGTGAGCTTATTCGCTCAAAGGCATACGACGGTACGCTGACCAAGGACCAGACACCCTGCTTCTACTTGTATCGCCTGACAGAGGGCGACAAGTGCCAGACGGGTGTAGTGGCCGCCTGCTCTGTTGCCGAGTACGAAAACGGCACCATAGCCCGCCACGAGAAGACCCGGCCCAGCAAGACCAACGACCGCGCCCGTCATATCCGCGCCACGGGTGCCCAGACTGGCCCCGTGTTTCTGGCCTACCGCGACAACCCCGTAGTCGACGTCATTGTGGACGCTGCACGCACGGCCGACCCCCTCTACGACTTTACCGATGAGTTTGGCGTACGCCAGACCGTGTGGCGCATTGCCCGCCCCATTGCCGTTGAGTCGCTTGAGGCGGCCTTTGCCATGGTGCCTGGCGCCTACATTGCCGACGGCCATCATCGCGCCTCGGCTGCCGCACAGGTATGCCACGAGCTACGCGAGGAATCTGGCACCAACGAGGACCTTCCCAGCGACTCGTTCCTTGCGGTGCTCTTCCCTGCCAGCCAGCTTACCGTTATGGCATACAACCGTGTGGTAGCGGACACCAACGGACTTGATGAGGACTCCCTCCTTAAGGCCATATCCCAAGCCGGTTTTGAGGTTGGCGAACCTGCAGACCACCCCGTGACTCCCACCGACGCTCGCTCGTTTGGCCTGTATGCCTTTGGCAAATGGCGTCAGATCACGTATGTGGGCGAGGCCCCCAGCGCACAGGTCGACCCGGCCGGTGCCCTTGACGTTTCCATTCTGCAAGAGCACTTGCTAGGCCCCGTGCTTGGCATCGATGACCCACGCACATCCAAGCGCATCACCTTTGTGGGTGGCATCGAGGGTACCGAGGGGCTTGAAAGGCGTGCCGGCACCACGGGCATCGCTTTTACGCTCTTTCCCACCACCGTGGATCAGCTCATGGGCGTCTCTGATGCAGGGATGCTCATGCCGCCCAAGTCAACATGGTTTGAGCCAAAGCTGCGCAGCGGCCTGTTTATCCGCCGCATCTAGGCGCAAAAGCAGGCCTGACCATTACTCGTACCAGACGCCTGTGCCTCCCGTTGCATAAGGCACAAGCCCGATAGACAGGCACGCCAACATGACATCCGACAGCTCTAACAAGGCAAGCCGCCGCAAGCCCACCAAGCGTGAGCCTGCTCGCCCCACCACGCCCATCGATCCGCATTACTCAAAGCTCACGCGCAAGTCTACCTTAGGCAGCACCCAGCATCGCGTAAGCTCTGTCAAAGAGGCGCAGGCCCAAAACCGCATGGAGGTCACGCAGAGGATGGAGGCCCAGCCTTCGGATAACGAAGGCGAGGTACAAGAGCAATACATCGGATTCGAGCCGCTTCTTCACGAGACACATCGTCGTGTGTATGGCAATGAGTCGGGAAAGCGGGCATCCGTGACGGCCGACAGCAAGTTTGCGCTGATAGCCGCCCTTGTCGCCCTGATAGTGTTCTTTGCTGGAGGCTATTACCTCTGGTCGCACCGACCGGTAAGGATCACCGTTAACGACTCCCCCCTTGAGATACGCATTGGCTCTACGCTTGATGAGGTGTATGCGGCTTCTGGAGCTGCAAACACTCCCGGTAACCTTGTGTCATTAGGAGGCAACTTGCTTGAGGAGGGCACAGGGTATCGCTACTCGTCCAATCTGGGTGACCAGCCTCTCTCCCTTGAGGAGATGAGCGCGTTTCGCGTCCATGGCGGTGAGGTCCTTTGGTTTGGTGACGGTTGGGACCGCACGGAAGACTACGACGTTGCCAGCTATAACGACATCCCCCCACGCCTGGCATTTGAAGGCGAGGGCGGTGCCGTTGGCTATGTCAAGCAATGGGGCGTAGCCGGCAGGCAGGAAACGCGCGTTGGCAAGGTATCAGGCGAGACCATAGAGGGAGTCACTGCGCAGGATTCGCGCGATTGCATTGTTGCCCTACGTGACATTGTGCCCGCAAACGAGGAGCGCCTGGTTGCCATTGCCTTTGATGGGGGTCCAGACGCCAACTACACCGAGTCTTGCCTGCAGATTCTTGAGCAGCACGATGCAAAGGCAACCTTCTTCTTCTCGGTTGACAACGTAAATGCCAATCTGGAGCAGGCAAAGAAGGTGGTCGCGTCATCCAGCCAGGTGTGCTGCAAGACCAATCCTGCTGTCGAGCTCACTGCGCTGGGGCAGGATGACCTTGTGGCAGAACTGAATCACACGCACGACACCCTTGCGGATCTCATTGGCGTGGACAGTACCATTCTCAGGCCAACTAACGGTGCCTTCTCGCACGAGACATGGCTCATGTCGCAAGGCATCATGGCCGCAACGGTTGCATGGAACACCAACGGCCTTGACTGGACAACCCCTGGCGCGGAAGCCATTGTGGAGAATGCCCTAGCTGGCGTTCGTCCGGGATCTGTCATCTCGCTGCTGGATGGCGGCGGAGATCGCAGCCAGACGGTGGAGGCGCTGCCCGCAATCATCGAACGTCTGCAGGCCGATGGATACCGCCTAGTCACGATAAGCGAGCTTTTGGCATCGGACCCCGAGGTACCTGCTGATGTTGCCTCCGGAAACGCCCACATGCCCGCAGATGCCACCTGGCCTGTCGAGATTGTCGAGAGCGTAGGCTAACGGTTCAGCTCTAAGCCAAAAAGCGCAACCGCCTAGCCAGAATTCAGACGAGGCGGTTGCGAAGCAGACAGGACAACGGTGTAGCCCATGTTGGCTTACAACGGGAGCTGCAGGCTTGCGGCAATCATAAGCTGACCAATGTAGTACAGCATGAGGTTTGAGACACGCATGGGAAAGCTCTTCCTTGGCCCAAACGTGTTGAAGATAAGAATGATGTCGCTCACCAAAAACAACAGCGCACCCACAAAGAAGACAAACCAGTGCGCGTTTCGCTGCTCAATAAGAGCCAAAAGAGCCAGGCAGTTGAGGATGCATATTGCGCCCACGTAGAACACGCCAAAACCTTTGAAAGTGGGACTTGCCTCGATGCGCCCAAAAATCCAATAGAGCAGAAGCGTTGCAAGCACTGCTCCCACCACAATGGCCACAGGAAAGAAGCTGCCAGAATAGGGCAACACGGCAATGATGTAGGCGATGTGTCCCGCAAGGAAGACGACGATACCCACAAGAAAGGCCAGCTTGCCGTATTTGCCCTCAAACACGTAGCGCAGGTTAAGCAAAACGTCGGCAACGGCACCAATCACTAAGCCAGTCACCACCATCTTGGCAAGGACAGGGTCCTTGCACTTAAGCGCCCCCAGCACGCCCAAGGCCACAAAGCACAGAGATGCCACGCCCTTGATGACATCAGCCAAAACATAGCTTCCCGCACTCTCGATGTAGATGAACATGGCAGCAATGACAAGACAGATGGGACACAGAAACAAGTACTGCATGATAGCCTCCCCCATGGCAAAGGGCTTGTTACCTGCGATGCTATCACCGGCAGACAAGGGAGGCAAGTAGGTGCACCTAAGGCCGCGCCCCGCCTGCGCCGAGAGCCCAGCCCGCACCCGTCCGGGACGTGACCTTTGGGACTCC
>JAFWLX010000111.1 GCA_017510875.1 Atopobiaceae bacterium
TCCTTCGACGGCATGCTCTTGCTGCAACAAGCATCGCAGCGCCAGCAACTGCAACGGGCAGAGCCGCCTGCGGGGCACTGTCACCCGTTTTTGCAAGCGTTGTCTTTTTCGATGATGTCTTGCTCGCTGTGCTGCCCGTTGAGGTTGATGTGGCCGTTGAGGTCGACTTTGCGGTTGAGCTAGAGCTAGAGGACGACGGCGTGGGCGAGGGCGTGGGTGTAGGTACCGAACCTTTATCAGGCTCGGTCGAATCGTGGTCTCCCAAGAGTCCGGCAGCGCTTGCCGCGCGCGCCCAAGACAGGTATTCCTCGTTGTAATGCGATAGGGCCAGAATGTTGGCGTTTGTCAGCAAGGTGGCAACAGTGGCAAGGTTGTTCTCGGTGCTGTAGGTCTCATCCGCAGAGAAGAGCGTGTTAAAGATCAGGTTTCTTAGCAGAGGTATGTTGCTGCTCAGCGTTGTGAGGTAGCTTCCGATTTCGTAGCTGAATGCATCTCCATAGGCCTCCTTACACTTGCTGAGGATGCCGGGCGCCGCGGTTTGCAGGCTCCCTAAGATTGACGCATCTGCCGCCTCACCAAGCGATTTGTACTCGGCCACAACCGCATCCGAGTCGTCCTTTACCGTCATGACCATGCCAAGAAGATAGCTCACAAGATTCTCAAAGGGGGCGCTCCCGTTGAGCACACGATATCCCGTGTCTCCGGAAGAATCATCTTGTGCGCTGATCGACTCGTCAATCTGCATCTCTGTACCAAACAGGAGAGAGCCCATCAGGACGGCCATAGCCTTGACCTCGTCTGATGTAGGTGCCAGCACATCGGACTCTACAGCCTCGGACTGCCCCACAAGCGGCTCGACGCTCGTGAGGGTGTCCGCGCTCTCGCTCTCGTCTGACGTAGTTGCCGGCGCGCCAGCCTCCGTGGCTTCGGGCTGCTCCGCCGTCAAAGTGTCATTTGCAAGGGCATCTGCGCCCTCATCCTGAACCAGGACATCCTCCTGAGCCATTATGCCCTCGTCCTCGCCCTGGGCCAGTGCGCCCTTGTCCTCGTCCTCGTCTGCGGCGGGAGCAAGCTCAGCCGTCTCATCGGCCGTCTCCGCACGTTCGTTCTGCTCGGCAAGCGGCTCAACATACGCAAGAGACTCATCATCCGTGTGCTGGGTTGTGGCTTCGCCCTCGCCTTCCATAGACGACAGCCCAAGGGCTACCGCTTCTTCGGATTGTTGCGCAAGCGGCCTACCATACCCAATAACTTGGTCGGGAACACCTAAGAGCGTCAGCAAAGAGTAGACAGTGAGCCTAAGCGCCTCGGGTGAGGATTGGTTTTCTGCCCCCTTCTCTGGGCCGTAGTAGAGCGCCCGCAGATAGGTAACAATAAGGTCCTTTGCCATGGCGTTTTGCCCTGCGGTGTCAAGAGTCATGTACTTCGCCATGTCGAAGCCGCCCTTCTTGGTGGACCCCATAAAGCTGCACACCAGCAGGCGATTGTCGGAAACCATGGGAATCTCGAGCACGCGATCAAGAAGGGACTGAACAAGCGGCGAATCGCCGTTGTCACCAAGAATCTTTGCAAATGCAGCAAGGAAGTCGTCGAACGTCTTGATGTTGGAGGCCAGATTGACGTTCTCCTCTGCGTCAACGCCGGTACGCGCTATGCATGCGAGAAGCTCACGCACCACGATTGCGGTTGCCTCCGCGTCGCTTGACGCGCGGCCCTCTTCCTTCAGCTGGCCAGCGGCGTAGTCCAAGTAGCCAAAGAGCAAGCCCTTAAGCAGATTGCCGCTTGCATCCTGTCCTACCAGTCCTGCAAGACCGCCCTCCCCTGTCACCTTGCCATTCAGCAGGAAGTAGCAGCCAACTGCCGCCTGCAGCGTCTTCTCGTAGCCCTTGGAGACGTAGTCAGCGTTGGTGTCCATATCCGAGGTAAGACCGGTGACAAGATGGTCGAGCAAAGCGTCTAGGCTCTGGTCTTCGGTTGCCTCAACCAAGGGCAGGCTGTCAAGGGCAAGCTTGTTGGCGTCAACCTGCAGCAGGTCAATCGTCAAGGGAGAATACGCTCTTGGATCGCCACCCTGTGTGAACAGCCCATAGATGACATTGCTCGTGCCAGCAAGCTGCTCCGCCATTTGGTCCACCGTCAATACGCCCAGATCAGCGTCGAGATTTGTACCGTAGAGCGTAAATCCCCACGATGTAGGCGGAACACTTGGCACCGGATCGGTGGGAGCGACAAAGTTGCGGATGCCGCCGTAAATGCTGGAGTCCGCAGGGTCAAGCGTTCCCGTGGCACTTGACCTGTACTTCTCGCCAGGCGTGTCGGTGGATGCATACGAGCCGCCACGCGCAGCAGAGACGGACAGGATCTCGGACATCGCCATGCCGGACTTGACAACGTTCGGCGAGGCGTAGGTATAGCAGTAGATGTCCTCGGGCGACACCGTCACACTGTTACTGTTTGAGTTGAGGAACGATCCGGCGTCACCGGCAAAGAAGCCCGCCACAAGGTTGGCAACGGCACCACCACGGCTGTGACCCACGGTCCAGATTTTGACCTTACCGCCAATGTTATGCTCGGACGCGTAGCTCTTCGTGAATCGCAGCACCTCGTCGCGTGCCTCTTTGAAACCCTTGTGGACGCTACCGCTGCCAACGCTAAAGTTGCCAACCCACTCGCGCTTGTAACCTCCGCTCCTGGGAACGATGGCAATAAGCGTGTATTCCTCGTCGTCCTGAACTATCTGGCGTGTGCCCACGGCGACACCCATGGAGTTCTCCTGCGTGTCAATGCCGCAATAGTCGTTGACTTCGACATTGGAGAATCCCATTGCAGAGAGCAACGCAACCATGTTGTGACCGGTCTCGCCAAGGTTGTCCTCGTAGGGATCCAAATCATTGCCAAACCAGCCCTGCGAGGCCTCGGCAAGCTGTGCGGAGAGTACAGCCAAATGCGAGCAACCAAGAAATGACGAGCGCTGAAAACAGTCCTCGCGGAAGGTGAAGTGATCGGACATCTGCAGGTTGGACATGCGCGTTGTGGTGAAGTTGTAGTCACCCTCGATGACAGCAGGCGCATCTGCCTCTGCTCCAA
>JAFWLX010000112.1 GCA_017510875.1 Atopobiaceae bacterium
ATGTGTTCTACAGAAAGGCGAGGCTATGTCTGACAAAAACACTGTGCGCATTGCGCTTATCACCGGCTACCTTGGTGCCGGCAAGACCACTCTGCTCAACAACATCCTGGCAAACGACCGCGGCGTGCGCGCGGCGGTGATTGTCAACGACATTGGCGAGGTAAACATCGATGCCGACCTCATTGCAAAGGGCGGCGTGGTCAACAAGGCCGACGAGAATCTTGTGCCTCTTACCAATGGCTGCATTTGCTGCACGCTTGCCGACGACCTGGCCAAACAGCTGACCGAGCTGGCTGAGTCGGGCAAGTTTGACCATATCATCATCGAGGCCTCGGGTATCTGCGAGCCCATTCCCATCGCCTTTACCATTGATAACTTTGCCAAGCAGGAGGCGGCACGCGGCCTTGACATCAAGCTGGACAACATCATTGCCGTGGTGGACAGCGCTCGCATGTTTGACCAGTTTAACGGCGGTCGCGACCTGCTGTCCGATGACATTGACGAAGAGGACATAGAGGCCCTGCTCATCCAGCAGATCGAGTTTTGCACCACGCTTGTGCTTAACAAGTCCGACTTGGTGACGCCCGAGCAGCTTGGCGAGCTGCGCGCGCTTGTGCGTGGCTTGCAAAAGGAGGCCAAGATCATCGAGGCCGACCATGGCCAGGTGGACATTGACGAGATGCTCTCGACCAACCGCTTTGACTTCAACCGCGCCTACGAGTCGGCCGCATGGATGGAGGCCATGGAGCATCCCGAAGAGCACGAGGACCCCGAGGTACTTGAGTACGACATCTCCACCTTTGTGTACGAGCGCCGCAAGCCCTTTGACATGGACCAGCTGCAGCAGTTTGCGCAAAACTGGCCCGACGAGATCATCCGCTGCAAGGGCATTGCCTGGTTTGCCGATGACCCCAACATGGCCTACCTGTTTGAGCAGGCCGGACACCAGATTCACCTGCAGGAGAACGGCCTGTTTGTTGACTCGGCACCCCAGAAGGAGCGCGAGAAGATTCTGGCCGACAACCCCGAGATTCTAGAGCAGTGGGATCCCGAGGTGGGCGACCGCATGACCAAGCTCGTGATAATTGGCCGCCACATGAACGTGGACGAGATCATTACCGGCTTTGACTCATGCCTCGTTGACTGGCATCGCGGCATGCTGTACTAGGACGCGGATTAAAGCGTGGATTGGGGGACCGTCCCTTTTCCACGTTGGCAGGAAGATGTTGCTGAACGGCACCGTCTTTTGCCAACGTGGAAAAGGGACGGTCCCCCAATCCACGCTTGATGCGTGTAAATAGCTGTTTAGCGCTTCTTCTTTTGAGCGCCCTTCATCGAGCGAATCTCGGCGTTGAGCTCCTTGAAGATGCCCTTGGGGCTTGCCTCGCCAATGAGTTCGGCAATCTTGAGCACCTGCTCGTCGGTAAGGTCCTTGTTGCCACTGATGTTGCGGAACTTAGTGCCCACAATGTACAGGCGGATAGCGTCATCTGACTCGCCGGCGGCAATCATGCGGCCAACCATCTCGCTGGAGTGAGCAAACTGGATCATCTCTTTGTTGACGTGCTCGTACGAGATCTTGCCGTTCTTGTCGGTGAAGGCGTACAGGATGGCCTTGTACTCGGCGCTGTCGGCGATGTCCTCAAGATCGGTGTCCTGATCTTCCGCCTCCTCGGCTGCGGGCTCTTCTACAGCAGCTGCCTCTTGAAGCTCGAGGTCCTGTGCCACCACGGTGGGCTTGCCCTTCTTGTGGTACGGCATGCCTGACGTAAGGGCGATGGCCTCCTCAAAGGCCTCCTTGGGGAATCCCTCGGCAGGTGTATTGCTCGCGATAATGGGCTCGCCCGAGGTCTTGCTGATGGTGGCAATGCCAGGCTGGGTCGCATCGGCACGCAGGATGACAATGGCTGACCCACCGGCCGGGTGCTTCTCCTTGTAGGCAATGGCCGGAATAACAGTGAGCTTAACACTGCTTGTACGAATCATGACTATCCTCTCTCGATGCGCTTGTCCAACAATTGCTCTTATGAGTACACCAAAGTATATCAAACGTCTATTTGAGCCAGAATGAAAAGTGGGTCCAACTATCCTCGGATAGTTGGACCCACTTTGGTATCAGACAAATGCAAGCTTGGATGCAGTTTTCGGCTGAAACAGACCTTGCTGCAGCGGGTTATGCCTGGCGAATACCGTGGTCACCATGTCCGTGCGAGCGATACGGCCCACGGCGCATGTGGTGATTGTCGTCGTTGTCAGGACGATACGGTCCGTGGTGGTGCCTGTGGGGCGGACGAGGGCCTTTGTGCGGGTCAACGCCCATCTCCTCGAGCTTGCTCTCAAGTGACTCGCACACCTTGTTGGTGAGCGTCTCAAGCTGAGCGCGCTCATCCTCATCCAGGCAGTCCAGAGCGTCGGCGCGGGCGTCCATATCGGCGGGGGAGGGGGCGGCATCAGCACCGGCCTCGGTAAGGCGTACGATGGTTACGCGGCCATCTTCGGCAGACTTCTCGCGCTCGACAAAGCCCTTCTCCTCCAGCTTTGCGAGGAGCTCGGAAAGCGACTGCTGGCGCATGTCAAGCAGGTAAGAGAGCTCGCGCTGCGTGGTCTCGGGCTTGGCACGAAGCAGCGCAAGCACGCGACCCTGGCCGCGTAGCGGATCGCCAAAACCTCCGCGCTTGTGCGCCTGCGCCTCGTAGTAGCGGTGAATGAGCATGCCCATGCGTCCCACCTTACGGGCAAGTGAGACTTCATGCTGGTCAATGCTGTCATGTTCTCTGTTGTGGCACATAGTGTTCCTCCATGCCTCGTGTTTAATTGCGTGAGGATAGAATAACAGGTACCTGTGTAACTTGAG
>JAFWLX010000113.1 GCA_017510875.1 Atopobiaceae bacterium
CCCCCTCCGTATCGGGCGAATGGGCGCGGCAAGCGGTAAGCTATTTGCTGTGGGCTACACTAGACCTTCTCGGCAAAGTTGAGGTATTCCACCAGTGCCATTTTGCCATAGAGCTCGGCGTAGGGTCCATCTTCATCGGGGTTGTACCATGTGCCGTCAATGCCAAGGTAGCCATGCAGGTTGATGGCTGCTATCTGCTCGTTTGCGGCCAGCTGTGCCTTTTCGTAAGTGCTTAGGGGAGCACCTATGGCGTAGCGCACGCGCGTGCCCAGCACATCGACGCTCGTGTCACACTCTGTGCTTGCTTGTTCGCAACCCGCCACGTCGTAGTTGGCCCACACCAAATACTGAGCGTGATAGACACGCTGCGAGTGTGTGAGGTCGTCCTCGCCGGGGAACCAGAGGTTGTTGTAGTCGGGTGTCATGGACGGCTGGTGGTCACCAAAGAACACGAGGACCACGGGGCGGTCGAGCTTGCGCAACTCGTCCACCAGCCACTCAAGCGCACGGTCTGACTCGGCAATGCACGAGAGGTACTCGTTAAGACGTTCGGGCGTCTCGATGAAGGTTGGATCATCAAAGGTGGCGGTAGGTTGGTAGTTGGTGAGCTTGTCGGCGGGTATGTTGTTCTGGTTATACGAGCCATGGTTTTGCATGGTCACATCAAAGACAAACTGTGGGGTGCTGTCGTTTTTCAGTGTCTCAAGAATGCGCTCGTAGGTGGCTTGGTCAGACACGCCGCTGTGGAAGACGGGCACTCCAGAAGGCGTGGTGCTCTTGAGGGTGCCGTCAAAGTTAAGCTCAGGTACGCCGCCAAAGGCATCGATATCAAGGAAGTCGCCAAAGCCCAGCTCGGGGTAGACCTTGTTGCGGTTCCAGTTTGAGGCGTAGTTGGGATGGATGGCATAGGAGCTGTAGCCCTGCGCGTTAAGCTGCTTGGCAATGCTGTCAACATTGTCAAACGAGAAGGTCGAGTAGGGGTATTTGCCAGCGCCAATATAACCCAGCGAGTTGCCCGTAAGAAACTCGAACTCGCTGTTGCAGGTGCCACCACCCTGCACGCTCACAAAGAGCTTGCCGCGCCAGAGGGCATCGGGCAGGCTGTTGAAGAATTGTGGCCCCTCGTATCCACAGCGCAGGCCGTCCAGGTCTGACAGGTCGGCAAACGACTCGTTCATGACCACGATCACCGAAGGCTTCATCTCGGCAAACTGGGCCTCGGCAGCCTCACGTGCAGGATTATTGCCCAAGCTGTCATCGTAGAGGGCCACTAGCTCGCGCTCGGCCTGCTCGGCCGTCTCGGTGCTATAGTCCTCTGGCTTGTGGATGGGCATGTCTTGCAGCACGGCTATGAACGTTGGCAAGAAGCCTTGGTTCTCGTAGTAGTTTATGGAATACCAGTACATCATCTGCACCTGGAACACGGTCATGTAGTTGGGCACCAATACCAGAAACGCGCAGAGTGCTGCCGCAACCACGCCTTTGGCCTGGTCCTTCAGGTCGCTGGTGCCCGCAGCGCGACTGTCAGCCAGCGTCCAGCAGGGGTGAAGCAGCGAGAGCACGCATAGGCCACCAGCGGCAAAGATGGCTGCGGTTATGGCCTTTGGATCAAAGGTGTAGGTGTACTGTCCGCTTACGGCTGCTGCGGTGCCCAGCGCAAGCAGGTCATTGGGAAGGATGGCGGCGTTCTTGAACCTGCGTATGAAGTACTGAGCCAAACCTATGAAGCCAAACATTACTACCGTTATGGCCGCTGCCGACCCGTGCCTGCGACCCACAAAGTAAAAGAACAGGGTCACCAACAGAAGCAGTGTCATCTCGAGCCACCAGTGCGTGGGCCCGTACAGGCCAATGGCCATGCTGTAAGGCCACTCGATCATGAAGATGCCCAAAAGCCCGTAGAGCAGGATGAGACCCCACTGAGTGCGGAAGCGCTGGTCAGGAGTTGCCTGGCACATGCGATCAAAGAACTGCTTGCGCCTAAGCGTAATGTGCGAGAAGGCCAGAAGCGCCGGTATGGTAACAAGCGGCGCCAGTGGTACGTAGAAGCGGTTGTCGATGAGCCCCACAAAGCCCAAGACGGCAAAGCCCGCCAACATGATGCCATAGAGGGCATTCCATCTGCGGGTGGTCTTGGGTACCTCGCTGCCCAAGGAGCGCTGGGTAAGAATGTGGCGACAGGTAAGGGACAGATACGCAAAGAACCCTATGAGAAAAATGAATCCCGCCAAGACAGAGAACATGCGAGGTCCTTAGAGACACATAGGTGCCCACGTAGATAGGCAGGCACGTAATAGCCAATGACGCAACGATTGTATGAGATTGCATGAACTACCGCGAGTAATCCCACGCAAACACTATGAACAGGGACCCAGGTTCGCGGGACGCCCCACGCCGCCAGCCTCACGGGACGGACGGGGGAGGAGACCCTCAGGGCGACTCTGAGGCTGCTCCGCCCGTCGGCGCGGCGCTTAGCGAGGACTGTCTGAGGCTGCGCCAGCAGCCAAGTTCCGCAGCTGCCGTGCCGTAAGGGCGGAGCGTGAGCCGAAGCCCTGAGGGTTGCCTCCCCGGCCTGCCGCGAGTGACACGAGCTGAGAAAATGGCGTGACGCCTCTCAACTGATACTTGAACGATACCCCAGTGCAGTGATAACGTATGCGTGTTTGTTCCAAATAGTAAGGAGACTTGCATGTCCGGACACTCTAAGTGGGCAACCACCAAGCACAAGAAGGCAGCCATCGACGCCAAGCGCTCGTCGCTGTTCTCCAAGCTCTCACGAAACATTACCGTCGCCGCAAAGGTTGGTGGCGACCCCAACCCTGACAACAACGCCTCGCTTGCCGCTGCCGTCCAGCGCGCTCGCATGGTCTCGATGCCCAATGCCAAGATCAAGGCGGCCATCGACAAGGCCTTTGGCTCTGGCTCCAACGCGGCCAACTACGTTGAGGTTGCCTACGAGGGTTACGGTCCTGCAGGCGTTGCCTTCTACGTCGAGTGCCTGACCGACAACAAGAACCGTACCGCCGCAGACGTGCGCTCGGCCTTTACCCATGCGGGTGGCAGCCTGGGCACCAGCGGCTCGGTTGCGTTCCAGTTTGAGCGCAAGGGTTCCATCGCCGTCGACAAGATCATCAAGAGTGAGGACAAGAAGGTTCCCGATCGCGAGAACGCCGTGGACGAGGACGAGTTCATGATGGCCGTGGCCGAGGCCGGTGGCGATGACTACGAGGACGCAGGCGACGAGTGGATTGTGTGGACCGCCTACGACAACATGCAGAACGTTGCCAAGGCTCTTGAGGAGCAGGGCATTGAGGTCAAGGGTTCCGAGCTCACGCGCGTGCCCACCACCCCCACCTCGGTGAGCGTTACCGACGCCAAGAAGGTTCAGCGTCTTGCCGACCGTCTTGACGAGCTTGAGGACGTCCAGAACGTGTAAAACACCATGGACGTGACTGACGAGATTGCTGCTGCCCTTGACGAGGACTAGTTCTGCAGCACATCTTCTTAAACACCTGTGCCACGCCTGCCTATGGGTGAGCGTGGCACTTTTCTCAAACAACGTGCCCCGCATGATGGAGGGAAACCCATGGCAGGTGGAATCGCGGTAATTGGTGCTGGCGCATTTGGCACAACCATGTCGTGGATGCTGCTGCAAAACGGCCTGGATGTGAGCCTGTGGTGCTACGAGGAGAACGAGGCCCTCCAGATTGCGCAGACGGGCCACAATCCCGTGCACATGAGCGAGCTGGCGCTGCAGGGTGTGGTGGTCTCGCCTGACGTGAGGACGGTGGTGCAGGAGGCCTCGGCTGCCATCATTGCCACGCCCTCCTTTGCCGTTGCCTCGATAGCAAAGAGCCTGGCAGATGCTTTGCCGGCGGGGGCTCCCGTGATGCTGCTGTCAAAGGGCCTTGCGGCAGATGGCGGTTATCTCTTTCAGGTGGTGGGCGAGGCCTTGGGCGATGTGGGCCGCGTGGCTGTGCTCTCGGGGCCAAACCATGCCGAGGAGCTGGCCTGCGCGCAGTTCTCGGGTGCCGTGGTGGCAAGCGACTCAAAGGGCACGGCCAGCTTCTTCCAGCGCGTGGTGTCTGGCTCGTTCTTCCGTCTGTACACCTCGGCGGACCCCATTGGCACAAGCATCTGCGGTGCAGCCAAAAACGTGGTGGCCATTGCCTGCGGCATGGCACGTGGGCTTGGGCTGGGCTCAAACACGCAGGCCCTGCTCATGACGCGCGGCCTTGCCGAGATAAGCCGCTTGGTGGTTGCCAGCGGTGGCGACCAGCGCACGTGCATGGGCCTGGCGGGTGTGGGCGACCTTGACGTGACCTGCCACTCAGAGCATTCGCGTAACGGCATGTACGGCGAGACCTTTGCGCGCACCGGCATCAGCGTGGCCGACTACGAGCAGCAACGCCACGCCGTGGTGGAGGGTGCCCATGCTATCGAGCCCATTCTTACTCGTGCTGAGCTCCTGGGCGTAGAGATGCCGCTTGTTCGTACGGTTAACGAGCTGATACACGGTGCCTACGACATAGACCGTGCGATTGACTTGCTCACAGGGCGCAGGCTTAAGGCCGAGTTTTCTTAAGAAAAGCTGTGCGCGGCATGCGTCAGGTATGGGCTCGCTGCAGAAGGGGATACTTCTCTAATATCTGGCGCAGCCCATCGCAGGCTTTGCGTATTTGCAGTGGGCTGCACTAACCCATACGCTTGGGCAACCAAGAGGGGAAGGAAGACCCGCATGAACGACTTCGAGCGGCTTCGAAGGGACAACTATCACGTTGACGCGCGTGCCAAGGCAGCGCAGCAGGAGGCTGACGAGCTGGGAAGAGCCAGCTTTAGGCCCGACGCGCTGGAGAAGGCAGCCCAACAAGAGGCCGTAGAACGCGCCGAGGAGCAGGCCCAAAATGCTCGCCGCGCCTCGCAGCAACCACGCCGGCAAACCTCACGGTCCAACAGTGGCTATGCAAGCAGGGAAGTCTTGCATAGGGGAGACATTCCCTCGCAGGCGGCCGCGGGCGGAGCGGTTATCAGCCGTCGCAATGGGCTGGCCACGGGCCTGCGCCAGATGAAGGCACGTGTGGGCGAGTGGCGCATGCGTAGACGTGCTGCCGGCTCGGCTCGTCGTGCCCAGTACGACCCATACCATAGGCCGCGCGCAAGCTTTGGCCCTGGCAAGGTACTGGCAATTGTGGCAGTGGCGATTGTGGCCCTCTACCTGGTGGTATGTTTGCCCATCGACAGGGCCATCTCGCTCTCGCGCGAAGAGTCACAAGGCCTGCGGCAAGAGCTTTCGCTGCATGTGCCCGGCATGCCCTACTATGTGTTGGCCTTGGGCTCAGACGCCCGAGATGACGGCGAGCCTGCTAGAACCGACACCATGATTTTGGTGCGTGTTGATCCATTGGGCGGCAAGCTTACCATGCTCTCCATCCCGCGCGACACCATGGTGGAGATTGACGGTTACGGCACCCAGAAGATCAACGCAGCCTATGCATTTGGTGGTCCCGCAGGTGCGGTGCGCGCGGTGCACAAGCTTACGGGCCTGCCCATATCGCATGTGGCGCTCATTAGATTTGAGGGCATAGAAGAGCTGGTCAACTTCTTTGGCGGCATAACCATAAACGTGCCCGTTGACGTGTACGACCCCGAGTACACGGGCCTTGAGCTAAGCGCCGGTGAGCAGTGGATGGACGGCAACACCGCCATGCTCTTCACGCGTGTGCGCCACGGCTTTGAGCTGGGCGACTACCAGCGCCAGAAGAACCAGCGCATTGTGATCGAGGCCCTTATGAGCGAGGCGCTTGCCCTTAAGCCCTGGGACATGCCCACGCTGGTCAAGCACATGGGCGGCATGGTGGGCACCACCATGCGCATGTACTCAATCCTGCCCCTCATGCTGCGCCTTAAGCTGGGAGGAGGCGCCACAATCTACCAGTGCACGCTTCCCTCCGAGCCAGCCGACGTGGATGGCGTGAGCTACGTTGTTGCCAACGAGGAGGCGCTCGCACGGGTGATAGACGTCATGGACTCCGGTGGAGACCCCGCTACGGTTGAGTGGTAGGTACCGCAAGGGGCCGTGGCAGAAGAGGCCTCGGGGGCAGCCCCACGGACTGGCTGTGAGTGACCCTCTGGGCTCCTTCTGAGGCTGCTCCGCCCGTCGGCGCGGCGCTTAGCGAGGACTGTCTGCGTGACATGCCAGTGGCATGTCACGGCCCGAAGGGCTCGTACAAAAGTCCGCAGCTGCCGCGCCGTAAGGGCGGAGCGTGAGCCGAAGCGGAGCCCAGAGGGTCACTCACAGCCAGTCCGTGGGGCTGCCCCCGAGGCCTCTTCTGCCACGGCCCCAGCCGCATGTGTCCCTCCGGTGCCGTGCCGTTTGGTCACACGCGGGCAAGGATATTGCGCTATCCTGTTGTGAATCGTCGCTCGTCCCTATGGGACGGCTGTAAGGGAGGTGCGGGCATGAGCGGTATCAAGCGCTTCTTGCTCATCGTGTTTGCTTTGTCTGGGCTACTGTGCCTTGCGGCGCTTGCCCTTCCATGGATTGGCCCCGTGCAAGGCCAGGCCACACGCTTGCTTGCCAACCAGAACTACTTCTATGGCGTGCAGGCGGTGCTTGCCATAACGTTTGTGGGCCTTCTGGTTACGTTGCTTTGCGCCTGCTTTGCGCCGCGCAAGCGCAAGACCATCGTGGTCGAGAAGTCCGGTGGAGACAAGATCACGGTAAGCACCGATGCCATTGCATCCCAGGCATCGCATACGGTAGAGAGTGATGGCAGGTTTGTAGCCGATAAGGTGCATGTGAGGACCAGGGGAGACAACCACGTTAAGGTGAACGTGCGAGTGAAGCCCCGCCTGCCGGTGGACGTCGCGGCCGAGGGCATGCGCCTGCACGACCAGCTTGAGGGCAGCCTAGCCAACGTATGCGGCAACAAGGTGCAGCGCATCAACCTCGAGTTTTTGGAAGCTGACCCTGCGCCTGCACGCGGATCCTCGCTAGAGACGCTTCAGATTCCCCAGTCGGTATACGAGCGTGCGTCTCTGATGCGCGAGTCATCAGATAGCGGGGCGGGCACGGCTTCCAGCTACACAGCCACCAGTGAGGGAGAGTGAACATGACCAAGGCACCAAAGACAACCATTGAGTCAACGCCCGAGGTTGAAGAGGCGCGCTCGACATATGCGCAGGATACGCCCCGCGAGGCCCCGCGCCCAGCGACGCCAGAGCCGCCGGTCCAGGCTCCCCAGACTGCCAGCGAGCAGCCCAAGGCTGGGTTTGTGGCCCAGGTGCAGCGCTTGGTGCAGGGCCACGAGCATGCCGTCTTGGGTGGCATTGCCGGTTTGGTGATAGCCCTGCTCATGTTTTTAGTAGGATTCTGGCAAACGCTGTTCATTTGCCTGCTGGTGTTTGTGGGCATTGCGTTGGGCCAGTATCTTGATGGCGACCCAAAGATCATCAATTGGATTCGCCGCCTGCTGGCCCGCGAGCACGACGAGGGATAGTAGGCTGACACATCGGCTGCGCCCATCGCGTGGCACAAGAGAGGTACTAAGCATAGGTGGCAGGCCCGCCCTGCCAAGCCAGAAAGGACATGACCTATGAGCACGAACGATACCGTTAAGACCGACGACCAGGTTGCAGAAGAGCTCCCCAAGGTAGAGACGCACCTTGAGGTTGAACCGACTCCCGTGGATGCCGCAGCAGAGGAGGGCGAGAGGGAGGCAAGCGTCTACACCGACTTTGACGACGAGGACGTAGAGTCCGAGGACTCGCTCACCTTCTCTAACGGCGTCATCGAGAAGATCGTTGCCCTTGCCATGCGAGACGTTCCGGGTGTGGTGGGTATGAAGGGCGGCTTCATCAACCGCGTGCAGGATGCCTTTGGCGTGCGCGACGCGCGCAGGGGCGTGACGGTCGAGGTAACCCCCGACAGCGCCGTGCGCGTGAACGTGGCCGTGTTCATTGCATATGGCTCGTATGCGCCGCAGGTGTTTGAGGACGTCAAGCATGCAGTGGTGGACGCTGTAAGCGGCATGACTGGTCTTGAGGTTGCCGGCGTCAACCTGCGCATTGAAGACGTGCTCACCGAGGAGGAGATTGAAGCGCGCCTGCCCAAGGCCTCTGACGTGGTGTCCGCTGACGAGATTGACCAGTCGCAGGACGTGCTGTTTGACAACAGGACTTCGGCAGAGCCCGACACAGACAAAAAGGCCGAAGAGGCCAAGGAGTAAGGCTCAGTGGCTCAAGGCGGCCCCCAATGCATGCGTTGGGGGCCGCTTGTGCGCAAAGACGGGTAAGGTGCGGGTGTGACTGCGCAAAACAAGGGGACCATACACTACATTCAGTGGGTTCGCGCCGTGGGCGCGGTGGCCATTGTGCTGCTGCATGCCTTTGTGACCATGCGCATTGCCTATAGCGCGGAGGTCTTGGGTGCAGGGCGTCTGGCCTTAGAGGAGGCCATCTCCATTGTGTTCACGCGTTGGGCCGTTCCCGTGTTCTTCATGATCAGCGGTGCCCTTATGCTTGATCCCCAGCGCGAGATGGGCTGGAAGAAGCTGCTGGGGCACGTGTGGCGCCTGGCGTTTGTGCTGCTCACCTTTGGCTTTGGGTTCTGCATTGCCGAGTGCGTGGTAAACGCGGGGGAGTTTAGCGCCCCCATGTTGCTCGACGCCTTTAACCATCTGCTTGACCAGGACTCCTGGGATCACATGTGGTACGTCTACGAGCTTTTGGGCTTCTACCTTATGACACCGCTCATACGGCCATGGGTGGCGCAGGCCTCGCGCGAGGAGTACGGAAAGGTGGCCTTTTGGGCCTGCGTGCTGTTGCTGGGCACCCGCGCCGTGTCGGGCTTTCTACCGTACGCTATGTATTACGGCGTGAGCATCCCGCACTGCTTTGCGTACTACCTCATCGGCTATTACGTGATTACCTACCTGGAGCTTGACACGCGCTGGATAGTGGCTGGCTTGGTGTCGCTTGTGTCTATGCTGGTGCTCTCGGTGGGCTTTGGGTGCGACTGGGTAACCGAGCCCATCCGCGCCTTTGTGACTCCCTATTCCATAGCGGTGCTGCTTGCCTTCAAGCGCTACCTTGATGTGTCGTTGGACAAATATCCCGTTGTCTCGCTTATTGCCGACTACAGCTTTGGCATCTATTTGATTCACCCCGCCTTCCAGCACGCCATGGTCATGCTGCGCGACATGAGTGCCTATCCCGCCGTGGTGGCAGACATTGCGCTTACGGTGATCCCGCTTGTTCTGTCGATAGCCGCCATCTGGCTGCTGCGGCTCATCCCCGGCTTTAAGGGCAAGATTTAATGGGAGCGGCTGGCCCGTGAAAAGCAACTGACGCCGGCCTGCCTTCAACTTGTAACATCATCGCCCTTGACAAATCCTAGTACAGCACTAGGATATAAATCATGAAGACGCTTAGTGACATATTTGAGTGCTGTTGCACATGTGTCGTGCCCGGGTCTGCTACGGCCAGCATCTGCTAGATGCGTGAGGTCAAGGCTCGGGCGTAAAGCCGTAACACCTGCTTTTAATCCATCACCTGTGCGCACGAGGCGCACATAGCCTAAGGAGACTTCTATGTCGTATGCTGCAGCTATCGAGAACCTGATTGGTTCTACTCCTCTTGTCGACCTTTCCGCGCTTACTGGTGGCCGCGTGACCATTTTGGGAAAGCGCGAGGCTGCAAATCCGGGCGGGTCCGTTAAGGATCGTATTGCCCGTGCCATGGTTGATGCAGCCGAGGCAGACGGCAGCTTGCCATCTGGCGGCACTATCATCGAGCCTACCAGCGGAAACACGGGCGTGGGCCTTGCCATGATAGCGGCAGAGCGTGGCTACCAGATGATTCTTGTCATGCCCGAGACGATGTCTATCGAGCGTCGCAAGCTTGCACAGGCCTATGGAGCGCGTATTGTGCTGACCCCCGGCTCCGAGGGAATGAAGGGCGCAGTTGCGCGCGCCAACGATCTGTTGGCCGAGACCCCCGGCGCGATCACTGCCGGCCAGTTTGAGAACCCAGCCAATCCCAAGGCTCACTACGAGACCACCGGTCCCGAGATCTGGGCAGACACCGAAGGTGCCGTTGACGTGCTGGTTGCAGGCGTGGGAACAGGCGGAACCGTCTCTGGCACCGGCCGTTATCTTAAGGAGCAGAAGGCTAGCGTCGAGGTGGTGGCAGTGGAGCCCGCCGAGTCTCCCGTGCTTTCTGGAGGCGCCCCTGGCGCGCATCGCATTCAGGGCATAGGAGCAGGCTTTGTGCCCAAGACCTACGATGCACAGGTGGTAGACCAGGTCCACCCGATTGCATCGGATACGGCCATCGCAGTCAAGCAGCGCCTTGCGCGCGAGCTTGGCGTGTTTGTGGGCATCTCGTCCGGCGCTGCCGTGGCCGCCGCCCTCGATCTGGCACAGACAGGCGACTACGACGGCAAGACCATCGTGGCCATTCTTCCCGACACAGGCGAGCGTTACCTCTCGATGGACGTGTAGCCTAGCGTAAGGTACTGTTCGTAACTTCTCACGGCCCCGCCGGGCCGTGAGAAGTTGCTCTCTTCAAACCTTTTATAGCATTGCGCCTCCATCCGGCGCATAGCCGCGCGGAGCTCCTATATCATTGGTGATAGCCGTTTGCTCTCACATGCCTGATCGGAGTGTCGCATGGACGCAAATTCTCGCAGTATCCTTGGGCTTATTGCCGAGATGAACACGCGCTTTATCGTTCCTGTCTATCAGCGTCCCTACTCGTGGGGCGATCAGCAGTGCCTGCAGCTGTGGGATGACATCCTTGCCTGCGGACGGCAGCGCGAGTCGTTCCACTTTACGGGGTCCATTGTGACCATACAGGACGGCACCATGTCGGCCGAGGGCGTGACGCCGCTTCTGCTTATCGACGGCCAGCAGCGCATCACCACCATAACGCTGCTGCTCATTGCCCTGGCGCGCCTGGCGGGGAGTAATACCAAAAAGAACCTCCCGTTCACGCGCGAGGAGATTGTGGATAGTGGCTACCTTACCAACCACTTCCGCTCGGGCGAGGACCACTACAAGCTCACCCTCTCAAAAAACGACCATGCAACCTTTAAGTCGCTCATCGACAACCTCGAGGATCCGCAGGTGGCTGTGGTGGAAGGCTCCGATCGTCTGCTAGACAACCTCAGCTTTTTTGAGCATCGCGTGTCGGTGCTCGACGACGTCTCGTCGGTGTGGGCAGGGCTGCAGCGTCTGGAGGTTGTCTCCATCTCGCTCACGCAAGGTCAGGACAAGCCGCAGGCAATCTTTGAGTCAATGAACTCAACCGGTAAGGACCTCTCGTCGGCAGACCTCAGTCGCAACTTTGTGCTGATGGCCTATCCGGTGGAAGAGCAGTACGACATGTACCAGACGTACTGGCGTCCCATCGAGGACATACTGGGCGCCGATGCCTATGGCAAGACCTTTGACGACTTTATTCGCAGCTACTTTACGGTGGCCTATGCGCCTGAGTCTATGGCCAAGGCCGATGTGTATCAAACGTTTAAGCGGTACGTGCTGTTTAACGGTTATCACCGCAATGACCGCATGAAGAATTTGAGCCTTAAGATCAAGCGCTTTGCCAGCTATTACTCGCGTGTCACCACCGGTAAGGTAGACGATGCCGACGTTGCTGTGGCGCTGCACCGCATGTCGCTTTTGGACATGCCGGTCATTAACCCGCTGCTTTTGTCGCTCTTTGACTGCTACGACCACCAGGTGTTTACGCGCGATGAGTTTTTGGGCATGGTGGCCATGCTCGAAAGCTACCTGTTGCGTCGCGCCGTGTGTGACTGCGAGATAAGCGTGCTGGCGCCCTTTGTGGCCTCGCTCATCGCGCGTCTTGATGCCGTGCGCAACGAGGACGGCAACGTGGTGGAGGCCCTTGCCGCCATGCTGCTTAACGAGGCGGGCTCGCCGCGGCGCTTCCCAAGTGACGCGGAGTTTGCGCATGCCCTGCAGGCGCGCGACTGCTATGGCTTCTCGCGCATCTTCTTCTTGCTGGCAGCCCTTGAGGCCAAGCTCGGGGGCGGCTGCATGCCGCTTCGCAGTGGCTGGACCGTTGAGCACGTGATGCCGCTGTATGCCCTGCGCAACGCCGAGTGGGCCCAGATGATTGGCGCCCATAGCGAGCGCGCCTTTGAGGAGACCATTAACAGCTTGGGCAACCTGACGCTTACCACCGCTGCATTTGACCTGCTAGAGGGCACGTTTGAGGAGAAGCTGGCGCGCGTGCGGGGACAGGAGGGCGATGCTCACCTGGCGATATCGGCCGACATCCTCGAGTCGTCGCAATGGGGCCCGTACCAGATTCGCATGCGTACCGAGAAGCTCACGCGCGTGGCCTTGTCCATCTGGGCCATCCCCGACCTGCCCGAGGAGGCCTGCAGGGCATACCGTCCGTCGCGCTCGGCCGCTGCGGGAGAGCAGGCAAGCTTTGCCGACCTCTTTGAGGCGGGGCTGGTAGAGATGGACGATGTGCTCGTGAGCGCAAATCCGCTGTATCCCGGCAGGGCAACCGTTACCTCGCGCGGCAAGATCATGCTGGCAAACGGCGAGATGTTTGACGATCCCACCGAGGCATACGAGCGGTTCCTTACCTCACAAGGCGCGTTTGTCGATGGCCTTAACGGCTGGATGAACTGGCGCCGAGGCGAAGGCGGCCCGCTGCTCGATGCCCTGCGTGAGGGACTGTAGCAGGGCGCGAAAAGTGGCTATGGCGTGTGTTGACTCTTGCTGTGGTAACCTGTTTTCTTGCCTAGATAACTTGATTCTCTATGTCCCTTGTGGCATGTGATACGGAAAAGGATGGGGGGGCATATGCCTTGGAAAAAGCGTCGAAGTAGATCCCATACTACCGATGATGTAAGCTCATCTCAGCAAGTGTATGGCTTGAACAGCAAACCTCACCATAATCGAAGTCACCGTAGCCATCACCATCATAGACGTAGCGGAAGCACTGCTGCCATATTGGTCATCGTGCTCTTGATGGTGTTTGCCGCTTGTGCCGGTGGAGGTGTGTACGCCTATAACCTCTATAACTCGGCCAAGGTCGTGAAGGGGCACGCACAGGATGCCATGGCATCGCTTAAGGACTGCATGAAAGCCGTCAAGGCAACAGACGCCAATGCTTTTGATCAGTCGGTGCATAAGGTGAGCGATGATGCGCACGCTATGCAACAAGAGCTTTCCAAGACATCTTGGGTTGTGGCATCCAACATTCCCTTTGTGGGTTCTGACGTCAGAAGCGTGCGTACAATCAGCGATGTTATGGTTGATTTGGCAGATAACGGACTGGTGCCGCTTTCTCAAAGCAGCGACGTTCTCAATCTGTCTACGCTCATGCAGGACAGCACGGTAAACATAGATGCGCTTCGCTCGCTTTCAGATGTGATTAGGGAGGCTCATCCCGTGATTACCCGCTCAGCCGATACGGTTGAGTCATTGCCACCGGCAAGGATCAAACAGATTGGAGACGTGCTCGAACCAGCACGTGAGGCTCTTACTTCGGCAAGCGGCGCTTTGAACCATGTCTTGCCCATGCTGGAGTATCTGCCAGACATGCTTGGTGCGGACGGTCAGAAAAAGACGTACTTGGTGTTGGGTAATAACATTGCCGAGATTCACGCAATTGGTGGGTTTGTGGGAATGGTTGGAACAATAACCGCTGAAGACGGGCATCTGTCACTTGAGGAGTTTATAAAGACAAATGTTGTTCTTGACCAAAACGGAGGTGCCCGCGTAGGTGCCACAGAAGAGGAAATCGATCTGTTTGGCCCTCGTTGTGACACAAACCATGGAGACATCAACATCATTCCAGACTTCTCGCGCGTGGGTGAGCTCTATTACAACATATGGGACATGTATGAGCATGGAACAGTGGACGGTGTGCTGTCATTTGACTCGGTGTTCCTGCAGGATATGCTGGGGTTGGTAGGAAGCATCGACACGAGTTTTGGCGAAACGGTCGACTCGACTAACGCTACACGAATGACGCTCAACGAGTCTCTTTTCATGTGGGAACCCGATGATTGTGACGATTTTTACAAGGAAATTGCTAATAAGACTTTCGAGCGCGTTTTGGACAAACTTGGATCAATCGATACACTGGAGTTCCTTAATATCATTGTCAAGAACGCAGACGAAGGTCGCTGCATCGCCTGGCTTGCTGACCCTGCAGCCGAGGAGGCAGTTAAGGTGGCCGGTTTTGGCCTATCGCTCGGCCATGATCCTAAAAAGCCCACGACAGGCTTCTATATCAGTGACAATATGGCCTCTAAGGCTGGGTATTACCTGAGCATCGATTCTTCGGTAGGCGAGCCAACGGTTAACCCTGATGGCTCAAAGTCTTATCCCGTGACTGTCGCTCTTACCCATAATGCCGATCCTGATTTGGCAAAGGGAGAGGTCCCATCATATCTCTCAAGTGGACTTCAGAACCAATACGAGGTGAGCAGGTTGTCCCTGCGTGAGGAAACAACGATTCTGGCTCCTGAGGGCGGCAGAATTGAAAACCTTACGTCTGAGTATCAGAACCTCTCGCGTCCAGACTACGGTATCAATTGGGCAGAGAAGAGCTATCAAGGCTTGGACGCGTGGCATACAGAGCTCATCATCGATGCGGGGGAGAGCATCATCTTCAACTACACCGTTGTGACTTCGCCTGAAGCCAATGAGCCCTTGCGCGTGGTGCACTCGCCTGTGGTTCCTCACGAGGTTCGAGAGGATGAGTCAAGGCTGTAAGAGGCAATAAGAGACAAATAAACTGCGGTGCCGTGCGTGATGAGATTCAGCCGGCACCGCTTTTGTATTGGGATGAAGAGTTGAGCCTACCCTGCGTAGACCAGACGATGGCGGCGGTAGTCCCACGAGAGCGCCGTCCGCTTCTGCAGGGCAAGGTCGCGGTCGGCACCAATGCGCACGGCCTTGACCAGGCGGTTTACGGTGTCGATGACCACGAGGTTAAAGGCGTCGCGCGTTGACTCTTGGCTGCGGTCCATATCGCCCCACGCAATCTGGTTGGGGGCATCTGTGGTGCAGGGCACGGCAAGGGCAAACTGCTCGGGATGCTTTGGCAGGATGTGCGCGGCGTCGGTGTGGCAGTGTCCACACAGGTAGCAGGCAAAGGTTCCACCTGCGTCAATAAACGCCTGTACGCGGTTGGGCACATCTGATGACAAGAACGGCCCATAGGCAAATGCACGATCAAAGGGTGCCCACGAGCATTCGACCATGCTCTTGTTGGCAAGGGGAAAGTGCTCGCCAATGACCACGGTCATGCGGGCACGGCGGGCGTCGGCCAGCTTGTCCTCCAGCCAGGCGTTCTGCATCCTGGCCTCGGGAGACGAGTGCTCGCCAATGTAGGGCATGCAGTCAAGCACGATAAGGCGTACGTTGCGCTCGGGATAGTCCTTGGCGTACCACGTGGTGCCCGTCTCGTGATCGATGGTGCCCCAGTTGGCAGCAAAGGGGTCAATGTAGCGTGCGGCCGCGTCCGATACCGACACCTTGTCGTAAGGCAAGCGGGTCTCAAGGCTGTCGTACACGTCATGGTTGCCCACGCAGGTAAGCACGCGCGCTGATCCGGCAACCTGGTCCCAGTACTCCATGCCGTCGGCATACTCAAGAGTGGCAAGGTCGCCGGTGCACAGGATGTCATCAATGACTCCCTCGTTTGCAGATGCCCAGGCCAGCGCCCTAGAGAGCGCGTTGGC
>JAFWLX010000114.1 GCA_017510875.1 Atopobiaceae bacterium
CCGCCAAGGTCAAGGCCGTGGCGGGTTCGGCGAAGGGCACCGTCAAGGTCTCCTGGAAGGCCGACAAGGCCGCGACCGGCGGATTCAAGGTGTTCGTCTACGCCAAGAAGGGCGGCAAGCTCGTCAAGACGAAGGTCGTGAAGTCCGGCGCCACCTCGGCCACCGTCAAGGGCCTCAAGAGCGGTAAGAAGTACTATGTGCGCGTGAGTCCCTACCTCAAGAAGTCCGGCACCACCTACCCCGGTGCCGTCTCCGGCTGGAAGACCGTCAAGGCCAAGTAGCCGAACTCTAGGCGCGCGCAAGACCGGGGCCCGTCGCAATTGTGAACCGCCTCCCTTTTCTTGGACATGAGAAAAGGGAGGCGGTTCATTCAGATGAGGTGACTTCAAACATCTGATATGACAATCTAAAATCTATCGAGCGCGCAAAGATAAGGGTCTCAAAACGGCTATCAGTGGCTCAGAACGAAACCGTCCCATCGTATTCCACAGTCACGAAGTCGCAGAACCTCTCGTAGTAGGCCTTCAAGCGCTCGATGTCGCTGGCAATCTCCTTGTCCGTGCAGTTGCCGTCTTGGTCGGTATCCTGCTGGGTGACTTCGGCATCCTCGCGTTGTGGTCAGTCCAGACGCAGGTAGCGGTTCTTTAGCCCGTGTCGCGTGCCGCAAAGCTGATTCTGGAAGAAGTGCTCCAAGTAGAGTGTGTCCTTATGTGCCCAATTGCAAAGACCCATGAGCACGGGCCGGCCATGCCGTGCGGCTCAACGTGCTGTTGGTATGGATGCGTTTGGGCCAAACGAAAACAGGCCAGGGCGTATAGCCTCTGGCCTGCGGCAGAGGCATTTCCACGGACCTAGGATTCTACGCAAAGAAATCGTCAGCGGTAATCTCGCTTTGAACGTTTCCCGCGTAGGAATTATGCGCCAAGCCGTACGGAGTGACGAAGGTTACGTGGATGGTGCTTTTGGTGCCGGTAACGGAACGAAAGTCGTTAACCTTGTGCCTTACGTTCGCGTCAACTTCTTTTGTGACGCTGTACTCTTGCGTGGAGTATTTCATCTCGCAGAGGTTGATGACCTGATCTCTCCTGTCGATGAGCAGGTCGATTTGGGACCCGCTGATTCCCTGCTCGGGATCTGCGGCACATCTCCACGTTGAGACGTCTGTGAGCACCCCCGAGATGCCGAGCGCCTTCTTCATTTCACCAATATGCTGAAGGCAGACCCGTTCGAAGGCAATACCGCACCACGCATTGCGAGCGGGTGTGTTTTCTTGGTTGGACCAGTAATGCTCGTCTGCTGGGCGTTTCTCTAGGAACTTGTAATGGAAGAGCGTGAAGCTGTCTATGAGCTGGTATACAGCGTTTTTCCGCTCCTTCCCGTACTCCCGGTACTTACGGATGAACCCGCATTGCTCCAGCTCCTCGAGCTTTGCAGTGAACCCGCCCGAGTTGGTAAGACCCGTTGCCTTGAGGAGCTCTGTCCGTCCCATTCCAGCCTTTCTGGTTCCGAGCGCCTCGATGATGGCTACATAGCCTTCGGGCCGCTTGAACAACGAGCGAAACAGGTAGCGAAACTCGTCCTTGAGCGGGGCATCGTGAGCAAAGAAGATACGATCGATGTTCTGGGAGAGGCTCAGTTCCTTGCGCAGGAAGCTCCAGTAGTAGGGAACTCCTCCCATGGCCATATAGCACTCAAGGAGCTGGTGGTGATTCATAACAATCCCGCGTGATGCCGCGTATTCTGCGCACTCAGCCAAGGTGAAGGGCATCAGGTTGATTTGAGCGGTTAGCCGGTTGTAGAGCCCTCCCTTGTTGTGGACGACTTTGCTCAACATCCAGGAGGTGGCCGATCCGCATACGATCAGTACGATGTCCTTGCGGGCGGATGCCCAGCCGTTCCAGAAGCCCTCCAAGGCAGGCATCAGGTCGCTTCTTCCGGAGTCCATCCAGGAGAGCTCGTCGATGAAGACGACTTTGCGATCGTTTCTGGACTTTCGGATGAGGTCCTTCAGCAGCTCGAACGCCTCGAGCCAGTTGGATGGGCTGTCGAAGTCCTGCAGACCGTATTCTTTTAGGGACGCTGCGAACGCAAAGAGCTGACCCTTCGTGCCAGTGTTGGCGTAGCCGGTATGCTGGAAGACGAACATGCAGTACGCCTATGTCCAAGTGGCCCACACCATCGCCGACCGAAAGACGGAGGAGCGCGAGTACGCACCGCTCGAGAGGATCGCGGACGGATACCCGAAGTACCTTCTCACCTGCGACAGGCTAACCCAAAGAAGATCGGGCATCTACCACGAGAACCTCGTGAGGTTCGTCAGCGAGGACAGGCTCTTCCTCCATCAGGTTTAGCGAGCCGTTAACGGGGGCACTCATTGAATAATTGTCAAGAGTACCCCCGTAACAAGTTTCGTTGTGTCACCCGTCAGCCCGTAGTGGAAGACTCATATTTTCGGGCTCTTCGGGATTTCTGGTGGGTAGCTCAGCCTATGCCTTCGCGCAAGAGAGGGAGTCGAACGACAGGCCCCCAGCCCCAGGAAGATGGCCGTCGTGAAGTACTCGACGTTCCCAGATGCAAAAGGGGCAGCCTCTTTTGTATCCGCCTGAACGAGGGGACAGTCCCCCTGTTCAGTCCCCCTGCTCAGGGGGACTGTCCCCTCGTTCAGGCTTTGCTGTCACGAAGAGTGACAGCTGGGCGATGATAGCGCGAGTAGTATTAAAGTGCTTGTACAAAGGCGAGGGAAGGAATGAGAATGATCAAAACCAGGACGACTGCCATCGCCATGGCTGGCGTGCTCACCGCGAGTCTAGGTCTCGCCGCCTGCGGTGGCAGCAACAACGCCGCCAGCCCTACCGCGGCGACGAATTCCACAGCTTCGGACGTTTCGAATGCTACGGATGTTCCGGAGTGGGCTGTGGCCGATGAGGAGGCCCAGGCGCAGGACACCACGGCGCAAGCTGAGCTTCCCGCGCAGTACGACATGCGCGAGAAGGGCCTCGTCACACCGGTAAAGCGGCAGAACCCTTGGGGAACGTGCTGGGCGTTTGGTGTTACCGCCGCGGTTGAGTCCTCGATTCTGTCCGCTACGGACTCAACATACGACGAAATAGGGCTCGACCTCTCCGAGAAGCATCTCGCCTACTTTGGGCTTTCCCCCATAACGGAGGACGAGGATCCCGAACAGGCGGGCGAGGGCATTCACATGCTGGACGAGAACGCAAAGCCCAACGACATCTACAATTCGGGCGGGAATCCCGTATTCGCGTCCACCCTGCTCTCTTCGGGTGTGGGACCGATTGACGAGTCCCTATTCCCTTATCGTGGGGCAGAAGGCATCACGACCTATGACTACATAACTTCAACGGACAAAGAAACCGTCATCCGCGACTACATCGTGCCCAACTTCGAGTCCTTTACGGGCGGGACGGTTGATGACTACATTGCCAATCACGACGATGCGAACACCGCCGACGAGGCCTATGAGGCGCTGTACAACGCGCGTGTTGAGCGCTACAAGAACATGAACGAGTACTTTATGGAGGACGACTGGACCATCCCCGAGCTTGGCAAGGATGGCATGTACAACCGTTGGCTCAGCCAGGGGTTTGTGCTCAAGAACGGAAACATTCTGCCCGACATTCGCACTGCGGAGGGACAAGTCGCTGCCAAGCAAGAGATGCTTGCGGGGCGTGCCGTGGCGGTCGCTTACATTTCCGACCAATCCATGCCCGACCAGGGTGAGGGAAAGCTCATAAACCTGGACACGTGGGCGCACTTTAGTGGGTCGGAGGACCAGGCACTCGCGGCAGAACACGAGGTATGCATCGTGGGTTGGGACGACAACTACGCCAAGGAGAACTTCAACGAGCAGCTGCGCCCCACCATCGACGGCGCATGGCTCGTCAAGAACAGCTGGGGCTCAGAGACCGACGCGTCCGCCGACGATCTGGGCAACGTGGTCAACAGCGCACCGTGGGGCATCGTGGACGAGAGCGGCAAGCACACGGGGTACTTCTGGCTTTCCTATCAGGACGGAAGCCTTGCGAAGGCTGAGACCTTCGACTTCTCGGGCGACCAAGACTGGGAGGGTGCCGTCCAAGCTATGCAGCACGACTACCTGCCCGCAGTGGACCGGTATTACTATCCCGAGCAGCCGAGCGAAGACGTCGTCAGCTCCGCGAACGTGTTCCAGACGCAATACGATACTACCCTCAAAAGCGTTGCCATGCATGCGTCCCAAGCCAACACGCGTGTTACCATCGCCCTCTACCGGCTTAACGATGGCGCTACCGAGCCTACCGACGGTGAGCTTCTCTGGCGCACGACCGAGGAATTCGAGTTCGCCGGCTACCATAGGCTGAGTCT
Organism: Atopobiaceae bacterium; assembly: GCA_017510875.1. Classification (GTDB taxonomy): domain Bacteria; phylum Actinomycetota; class Coriobacteriia; order Coriobacteriales; family Atopobiaceae; genus UBA1367. Next base: position 4,366 of record JAFWLX010000114.1, read on the forward strand.
GGACAAAACCATAGCGATCAAGAAGGGCGAGCGCATCGCGGCCGTTTCCACAACCTCAAGCGTGGGCGAAGACGGGAAGCGTACTTACGGCACCTCGGTAGCGGTAGGGTCGACGAAAAAGGGGGCTGAGGGCATGAGCGAACTCTTCCCGCAGACCCAATATGCCATAGGTGTCGTAAACAAGGGCGAGAGCTACGTCTACGAGAACGGCACATGGAAGGACTGGGCAGACGTGCTGGCTGAGAAAGATGCGAAGGAGAAGGAGTCTGGCTACGATTTTGCCGGTGCTTTCTCGTTCGACAACTTCGGCATAAAAGTGTTCGCTGAGCCTACGGTATAGTCAGCGTGAGAAAGAATCCGGAAGATGGATGCAAATGAATTTGCAACGCGCCTGGTCGCTGACGAGGATTTCATGCTGGAGGTGATCTCGAGGCGTTAGGGTGTAGCGCCTTTGGGAGCAGTGCTCGTTAGGTTACTTCCAGGGGATGGAAACCGTTACTAGGGTTCCGTCCCCTTCTTTGCTCTGGACGCTCAGCGTTCCGTCGCATTGCGTCTTTAGACGTTCCCGGATGTTGTCCAGGGCAAAGCCCAGCCTGCCGTCCTCCGGCGGCGTAAAGCCTGGGCCGTTGTCGGTTACCACGACCTCTACGCCAGGTCCCGTGTCTCGTGTGGCAACAGACACGCGCAGCGGCCCGGAGTCGGGGTCCAGGCCATGCTTGACGGCGTTCTCAACGATGGGCTGCAGCGTGAGGGGCGGGATGCGGAAGAACGTAACCGGCGTGTTGAACTCCACGAGCAGATGGCCCTCGTGGCATGCCTGCTCCACCGCAAGATACGCCCGCGTATGCTCAAGCTCCTCGGTGAAGGGAACCGTGCCTTCTTCCACGATGCCGGTAAAGTTCTTCTGAAGATAGCGGGAAAAGTCCAAAATCGTTTGCTGGGCCTTTTTGGGGTCCTTGGCGCAGAGGTAGTAGATGCTCGTGAGCGTGTTGTGGATGAAGTGGGGACGCATTTGCAGGACGGCAATGCGCGCCTGCTGCTGCGCCGCCATCTCCTCTTGTGCGAGGTAGCGGCGGACGAGGTCGCTCATGAGGAGAATCTCCTCAACGACTATGCCAATGGAGCTCGTGGAGAGGAAGAGGAGCAGGAACATGGCGAGAAACAGGGCACGTTGCAAGCCAGGCAACTTCTTCCATCGCCGAAAGAACGCAAACAGGCAGGTTGCCGCGGCCGTGATGGTCAAAGCCAGGGCTAGGATGAGCCAGGGCCCAAGGTGAGCCTCTGTGTTGGGTGCGCTGTTTACCTCTCCTGTGAGCTGTGCCAAGAATTCTGCCAGAACTATCACGCAGGTAAGCACAATCTGGACGCGCATAATCAGGCTCTTCTTGTAGTCCTCGCCGCAGCAGTAGAGAAAATACGCGAATATCAACATGAACGGAAGCGGAGCGATTATCACCTCGGCGTTGCGGAATATAAGCAATGCCTCTTGCGTCGCATTGCCGTTGGCGAAAACTGGGTCCAATAGTGCGAATGCAGAGTGCACGATTGTTGACAGCAGCGTGGCAACACTCAGGCTCGTTGGCCAATGGTCAATGTCGCGTGCGAGGTAGACCAGCACCAGGCCAAACACTCCAAACAGGAGCGTCGTTGCGTTAAGCACTGCACCGAAATAAGGGCCTGTCATCATAGGAGTCCACTTACGGGATGCCGTAACTTGGGGATCTGTTTGCGAACCTCATCGGCTGCCAGTGGTTTGAGCAGATAGCCGCATGCGTCGGTGCCCCACGCGTCCAGGGAGTACTCGCGGTATGCGGTGAGAAAGACCACGTTCGCGTTTGGCTGAATGCGCAGGAGCTCCTGACAAAGATTGAGCCCACTTACCTTCCCAAGCTCGATGTCCAAGAATGCGAGCGCCACCGGGTGAGCCACAAAGTAGTCCAATGCCTCCGCTGGCCCAGACAGGCCGATGACGTTTGCGCCGGGGAGTGCCTCTTGCAGGACGGGAAGCATTCCCTCCAGGGCAATGGGGTTGTCGTCAACCAGCACGACGTTTGGGGTTTTGTGGGGCTCGATGGCGGTTGCGAGCAGTAGCGCGACTTCCACGTCCAGCAATTGGGCGATTTGCATAATCGTACTTGCGGCAGGCATGCGATGCCCAGCCTCCCAATTTGCAACGGCAGAGCGGGTTACATGCAGCCGGTCTGCCAACTCTTGCTGTGAAAGACCCCGCTTTGTCCTCAGGCGGCTGAGCGTCTCTCCAAAGTGATTTGCCATGTGCCCTTCTTGGTCGTATTGTCACACAAAGAAGCTTGGTTCGATATTGTGATGCACTTGCGCAATAAACCCAAAGAAAAGCATGTCACAAAATGAAACAGCACGCAGTAATGGTAAGGTCTTATTCTGATAATGAGCTGATTATTCGATGTGGCCAGCGCGGAACGTACTATGGGACCGAGCGTGGCAAACGCCGCATTTGCGACCATGGTGGGTAAGGACAAGAGCCCTATGTTAAAGGCAGCTCTAGAACAGGGAAGGACGATGCTTATGAAGAAACGTACCAAAATGAAAACGGCTTGTAGCGTCGTTACCTCGGCCGTCCTGGCGCTTTCGCTTGCGCTGACGCCGGGAGGCGCCGCAATGGCGGAGGAAGTCCTTGTGGACGACGCGGTTGCAAACGATGCGGCTACGGACGAGGGCGTCCCCGAATGGGCGGTCGACGAC
>JAFWLX010000115.1 GCA_017510875.1 Atopobiaceae bacterium
GTAGAACCCAGGCTCGGAAGAGCTCACTGTGTCAAGCGCCTGCTTGCCATTCACGGCCGTATCGACTTCGAAGCCCGCCCGGGAAAGCAGCATTTGGGCAATCTCCCTGTTGATCTCGTTGTCTTCGACGAGCAGGGCTCTTGCTCCCTCGAAACTCACGATTCCTGGCTCCGGGCGATTGCTCTCCTCTTTCTCCTCGATGATGGGCAGCGAGAACGTGATGATGAACTCGGTTCCCTTGCCCTTCTCAGTTTCGACCTCGATGGTTCCGCCCATCATGTCCACGATGCTCTTCGTGATTGCCATGCCGAGGCCCGTTCCCTGGATTTGGCTCACCGTTGAAGTCCGCTCGCGCTCGAACGGCGTGAACAGGTGCTCCACGAATTCGGGACTCATGCCGATTCCTGTGTCCTTGACCCTGATCTCGTAGTCACTGACGTCATCGAACTCGGCTAGCTCAATGAGGCTCAGCGAGACGCTGCCGTACTCTTCGGTGAACTTCCCCGCATTGCACAGGAGGTTCATCAATGCGCGGTTCAGCCTGTTCTTGTCGCAGAGGACCCATTTGTGGGTGACGTCGCAGGAGACACTGAAGTCGATGTGCTTGCTTGCAAGCTGGAAACTTACCAGGTCGCTCGCTTCTCGGATGCAGTCCTCAAGATTTACGCTATAAGGTTCGAGCTCAATCTTGCCGCTCTCGATTCGACTCATCTCTAAGACATCGTTCACGATGATGAGAAGCTGGTGGCTCGCCCTTTCAATTTTGCCGATAAAGCCCCTCATCTCCTCTGGTGTGGCCTCATCGCTGTTTGCCAACGTCGTATAGCCAATGATTGCATTCAAAGGCGTGCGAATGTCGTGAGACATGTTCGATAGGAACTGCGTCTTGGCCTTGCTCGCCTCTTCAGCTGCGGCAAGCTTTGCCTCGAGGCGCTCGTTCTCACGGATTCTGTCGAACATGCGCTGCATCAGCGACAGCACCACGAACACGAAGATGCTTCCACCGAACAGGATGCCTGCCATCACGAAATCGGGACTTCCAATCATAGCGATGGTCAGATACCCAATCAGGAAAAGGATGAGAAGGAAGATGGGGAAGTTCAGGATGCGTTGTTCCCGAGACCAGTTGCCTTGACCGCGTACGTATTTTGAGAAACGCAGGTAGCAATAGATGTTAATGGCCATCAAGACGCTTCCTGCGTAGATTATCAACGCCGGCATCTTGTCTACCATGGTGCCTTCCTCTTTCTTGCACGCCGTTTGGCCAGGCTGCGGTTACCCATATGACCATTGTGCTCCGAGAATGGAGCTACTCAGCAGGAAACTATCCGTAAGCGCATAATGCGGCTCCGCGTACGCATTCTGATGCTCACGGCTATTCATGTGCTCTTGGGGTCCGCGGCTGCAGTCCCTGCTTCTATAAATAACTCTAGCGTAGTTGAGGTGCTTGCAAAGCGTGAGACTGTGGGCTTTGGGGAAGGGGAAGCTGCGGTAAGGCGAGCGTTTTCTCGTCGGTTGATTCATTTGTTGTGTCCTGTGGGGGGCGTTGGGGAATCGAGCTGGTTGATTGGGCATAATAGACAACTGTGACCGAGGCGTTTGTTTGGGTAGGGGAGGGATATGGCCGAGGAACGCGACATGCTCGATGATCTCATCGACATCCAAGAAGATTGGCAGGCACTTTCCAACCCGTTTGGCGGCGTGCTCGACACGCTGACGCAGGACCCGAGCAAAGTTAAGGTCTGGGACCCAAGCGAGTACAAAGAGGTTCCCCGTACAAACGCAGTCACGTGCTTACAAGTAGCAGCCCAGACCGATGAGGTCTGTGGTCTCTGCCAGCAGGTTTGTCCCACGGCAGCTATCGAAATCAGCCCCATCAAGAAGAGGGTCATCATTACCGAGGATTGCCGCCGCTGCGGACTCTGCTCAGGGGTCTGCCCGACCGGAACCTTCCTCACCACCAAGCTTGCCGCCAAGGTGCTCTATGACCGCATCGCGCGTGTAGCGGCAGCATACGAACAGGCAATCATCACGTGCACGCGCGCCCTCGGGCGTCTCCCCAAGGGAAATGAGATTGTGCTTCCCTGCGTTGGGGCGGTTCCGACGCAGGTGTGGTTCGCTCTGCTCAGCGAGTATGGCAACCTTACGGTCTATCTGCCGCTTGGCATCTGTGATCGCTGCCGAACCATTACAGGTGAGGAGGCCTATGCCGACCATATTGCTGAGGCAGAGGAGCTGAGTGACGCCTCCGTAGGTCTCGAGGTCGACGAGAAGGACCTCACGCATGACTATACGCGCGCTTACAAGCGCAGTCAGTTTGTTGGGAATATGGCCCGCGCCGGAATGACCGTGGCCACTGCTGGCGTCCCGGTTCTTGCGGGTGCACAGATCGTGGCAAAGCGGATTAAGGACCACGGCCAGCAGTTGCTCGACCTGCAGCGACAGATCGAGAAGGCGGTCGGGGCAAAGACAGATGGCAGCAAGCGTCGCGTGCTGACCCAAGAACGCAAGCTTGTGTTGGCTGCCATCCAGAAACAGCCTGAGCTTGCCAACAACTTCAGTTTGCGCGTCCCGGTGTGCGATTGGTCTCTCTGCACGATGTGCGGCGACTGCACGCGGGCGTGCCCGGTGCATGCGTGCGAGATTGATTCCAGCGGTCACTTCTCGGTTGAGCCGACCTATTGCATAAACTGCGAGGCTTGCATGATCGTGTGTCCGGAGTGTGCCATCGAGATGGAGCCGTGCGATCCGCAGGAGCTGGTGGTTCCCGACGAGAATGCCGAGAAGCTGGCAGTGCGTCGTGCAGCCCTTGAGCAACGTAAGCAGGAAGCGCGAGCTCGCGCAAAGAAGGCGCTTGACGCTGTTGAGCACCTTGCTGAGACGTAGGACGCCTCAGTCGTAGACCGTACTGCAATTGGGAGGGGAGTCAACCTCCCTTGACAACATGGAGATGAGAACGTGGCACTATCCATAGGCATCGTGGGCCTCCCCAACGTGGGCAAATCGACCCTCTTCACGGCGTTGACGCGCAAGGGCGGTCTTGCCGCCAACTATCCTTTTGCAACCATCGA
>JAFWLX010000116.1 GCA_017510875.1 Atopobiaceae bacterium
CGCCTACTAGTCACGACCTACGATATGGTCCCTGGGAACGTTCCCCAGGGGCCACGTAGTTCACCAAAGAACACTAAGTGCATCCAAACGATCTTGCAATACTGTTGTGAACATGGCGATCTCACGCGCATTGCAACCCAAACGCTTGGCTGCAGGTTTCCAGTAGGCAAAGGCCTCCACTACTCGTTAGCCTGTTCTGCTCTAGTGTGTGGCGTTTGCTCCAAGGGGATATCATAAGAGATGACCATATTTCGCAAACGGGGTCGGGGGCATGAGATGATCGGAATGCCAAGCAGGATGCGGTTGGGGCGGCTGGCTGCGGTGGCGGGCGTATTGGCCCTCGTGCTTTGGTTCCTTGGCTGCGCGGGCCGTCCAACAAGTACGTCAGGGGGTCCTGGGACAACGGACGAGCTCTTCAAAGATCAGGTGAGCGACGCCAAGTTCTATGTCTTCCAGATAGGGGATCTTACGCTGACCGCAGACAACTACTATGACGTTGACGTCTCAAACGGAGAGCCGCTGCGTGACGGAAGCTTTTACCAGGTTGTTGCCGACGTGACCTACCTCAACGGCGGCGTTGCCGGATACGTGGACTTTCCCCAGGTGCGGCAGGTAAAGAGCTGCACCGAGGTCTCGCCCTTTGACATGGGCTTGCCCTCCCTCAAGGACAAGACCTACGGCCTTACACTCATAGGCGACTACGCCGATGGCGACGTGCTGTTCTACGAGTGCAGCATGATGGCCGTCTGGAAGGACGGGAGCTGGCTGCACCGCTTTGACCATACGATCGAGCTGTCCGATGGCACCGTTGCCGGCGTGCGTGAGGGCGTCACAGAAGCCGATGTCCAGGCGGGCGTCCAGAGTGGCGTCCTGTCCTGCGAGGACTACTTCGCCCTGCTCCCCGACAGGTCGGGCTCGTAAGTTGTGCGGTACCACGATTGGTTGCTTGCCTGGCGTTTGCCGTAAGTGCGTAACTTTTGGTGATGCAGAATTTGATATAAATGACGTTTGCCCAGCTAGGAGGGCTGCGTGCACTCTCGGTCCCTTGGGTTGCCGCCCAAAAGTTACGCACTAAATGCGAGTGTGTCGGGGAGCATCCCCCGTCAGCAAAAGCTATTATAGACAGGTCAACAAACTGCACGTGAACCGCAGCAACAAGGGGTATCGCCATGGCAAAACGCAAGGGCTTAACGTGTCGTGCCTTGGGCATGGCGCTTCTTCTTTTGATGACAGCCATCTGCGCCGTGCCGCAGCTTGCGTTTGCCGGTACCGTTACCTATAGCGACGACGCAAGCGCAACTCTCGACGACCCAGGCACCACCTACATCCTGCTAGGCGATGGCAGCGAGCACAAGAACAGCAATTACTTTACCGTTCCCAGCGACAAGAGCTCTGAGGCCAATCCCATCGTGGTCATCCTCGACAACGTCAATCGCAGCCAAGAGGGCGAGGACCCCGACAGCTCGTTTCTTACCATTGACAGTGGCAACTATGTCATCATCAAGCTGCGGGGCAACAACATCATCAAGGCTGGCACGGACGACCACATCATCGATTCTGACGATGGTATGGCGGGTATTCACGTAAGCACCGACTCCACGGTCAAGGTGACCTCCGAGGAGGGCGATGGCTCTACCGAGGGCTCCCTTGATGTTCATGGCGGTGGCGGCGACAAGTATGGCGGAGCAGGCATTGGCTCGCGCTACAACCGCAACTGTGGCACCGTCATCATTGCAGGCGGCACCATTCACGCCGAGGGCGGTCATAGCGCACCAGGCATAGGATCTGGCCGCGACGGCGTGGCTACCGACATTCGCATTACCGGCGGCAACATCTATGCCCAAGGTGGTAAGTATGCCCCTGGCGTCGGCAGCGGTGACAACGTGGGTACCGGCGAGGGCGGCGACCTGTACGACCTCTCCATCACGGGCGGCACCATCGAGGCCCATGGCGGGCACAACGCGTCCGGCATTGGCTGCAGCGAGGGTGCCCATCTGCATGGGACCATCCTTATCGAGAATGCCACCATTACGGCGGTGGCGGGCGAGAACGGCGCCGGTATTGGCTGTGGTGACAGTGGCGACATGCTTGACAGCGGTCGCGTACTTATCAAGAGCGGAACCATCAAGGCAACCGGCGGCGAGGATGGCGCAGGCATTGGTGGCGGTGAGAGTTCCGACACCATACGCGTAGTCATCGACCAGACCGAGGGCAGCAAGCTCTCCATCGAGGCACAGGGCGGCAAGGACGCGGCGGGCATAGGCTCGGGTGACGAGGATTGCGAACTGGTGGACATCACGCTGCGCGGTGGCACCATCGTAAGCTACGGTGGAGAGAACGGCGCTGGCATTGGCGGCGGCGACTGCGTGGACAGCATCGATATCCGTGGTACGGGCAAGATCAGAACCTACGGTGGCCAGAACGGCTGCGGCATTGGCGGCGGCAACAACAGCGATGTGCGGGACCACCTGGTCATCGAGGGCGACTCAACTGGTGTGGGCGACCGTGGCCTGTACATATGGGCAGAGGCGGGCGCAGGTCGTAGCGAGGACAACCAGGCGGCGGCCATTGGCAGCGGCAAGGGCGGCTGCTGCAACATCACCGTCAAGAACGCCGAGCTCGTTACCACGGCCGACAACCAAGGAGCCGACATTGGTGGCGGCAGCTACCACGTGACGCCGGGAGGCACGGTGGACACCATCACCATCGACAACTGCAGCATCAAGTCGTACAGCAAACGCAAGGTAACTGCAGGCATTGGCGCCGGTTATGGCGCCACGGTAAACCACATCAACATCTCTAACACCGAGTATGAGGGCGGCGGCATTGGTGGCGGGCTCTTTGCCTTCAACTACGTTGGCCTTAACACCGTCAAGAGCATCACCATCACCAACTCAAACATCCATGCCGAGTGGGACGAGGAAAAGCCGGGAGACACGCCCGGTGACTTTGCGGGCTTCAACAAGACCCCGCTTGACCACGGTGCCGCCGGCATTGGTGCGGGCCTCTTTGGTTCCATGGGCAACATCACCATCCACGACAGCACAATCTATGCCAAGGGCTTTGGCAGTGGTGCGGGCATTGGTGGCGGAGGTGCAGGCAGCAACAGCTCGATCTTTGGCTTGGACAAGCTTGATATAGGCAACGTGGGTACCATCGAGATCTATCGCAGCTCGGTTGAGGCCTACAGTGGCTGCGCCCAGTTCAAGGACGGCACTCCCATAACGGTGGATACGGGCTACATGATCTACACCATCGACCCGGCTCAAATGGGCAGTGGCGCCGGCATTGGCTCGGGCTCGGGCTCGGGTGTGGAGGTCATCGACATCCAGGATTGCCCCAAGGTCATTGCCGACTCACACTCGGGCGCTGGCATTGGTGGCGGGCGCGGCTCCAACATGATTGTGGGCGGCTGGGTTGACCACATCTACCTCATCAACTGTGGCGAGGTCAAGGCCACGGGCGGTAGGCTCTGTGCGGGCATTGGCACCGGTGGCGGCGACGGCCTGCGCGGACCCCAGAGCTGCGCGCTCAAGGAGATCTACATCAACAACTGCCAAAAGGTCACAGCCAAGGGTGGCGAGAGCGCGGCGGGCATCGGCTGCGGCGTTGCGTCCCCCTATGCCGATGCAGACACGCGCGGCGGCAAGACCATCACCATCATCGATAGCACCGTTACAGCCAAGGGCGGCAAGGGTGGCGCCGGCATTGGCGGCGGCCTTGAGCAGGCGCGTACGGGCATTGGCGGAGAGAACCCACCAATTCTCATCCAGGGCAACTGCCGCGTTGAGGCCTATGGTGGCGAATGCAACTACTATGACGGGGGAGCCTCGTGTGATGGCGGCGGTGCCGGCATTGGTGGCGGCAGCGATGGCGGTGCCTCTACCATCGAGATTGACATAACCGAGGACGAGACCACGCCGCATGGCTACCTGGGCTTCCCGCAAGATTCCAACTACTACGTCTACGCCGAGGGCGGCGACGGTGCGGCGGGCATTGGTAGCGGCGGTAGCAGCTGGATGGACGCGGCGCTGGTCAAGAACAGCAACGACTCGGACAGCATCTATATCAAGAGCGGCGCGGTCTTTGCGCGCGGCGGTGGTACCTATCACGGGGCCGACAAGCGTGAATACGATGACGGTCTGTTTGTGGGTGCCGGCGCAGGCATTGGTGGCGGCTCTGCCGAGGGTACGGTTGACCTAGTCAAGATCACCGGCGGTTACGTGCAGGCCGAGGGCGGCAGGTCGACCGAGGGCTCAGACAAGGCAGACGACATTGGCACCGGTGGCGACTGGTCGACCGAAGGCACCTCAGAGCGTGACAGCAGTGGCAGCCTGGTGATAGAGGATGGTACGGTGTTTGCCGACCGTGTGGTCTCCTTCTCGGGGACGCGGCGCATCACGGGCGGCAGCGTGAGTGGCAAGATTGACGGTGCGACCGACGCCAGCGGAAGCCCGGTCTACCAGACCACGGCCAAGCTTGCCGATGCGGGTGGCACCAAGGTGAGCGTGCAAACCGCCAAGAGCTACGGCACCAACCACATCTACACCAATGGTGATGGTCGCGTTTTCCTGTACCTTAACCAGAAGGGGAGCCTTGAGGACAAGTCGCAGTGGGCCGACTTCCACGTAGGCGAGGACACGCGCCACTACATTGGCTATACGACTACCGACCATACCGGCGTGCTCAAGATGGACGGCAAAGAGGTACCCTTTGCCGATCCGGGCACCGTGCGCTACGGCGATGACTTCGACCTGAGTCTGCAGGACAGTGAGGGCTACCAGGGTGCCGAGTGGACCTTTGAGGTCACGGGCGTCGTCAAGCAAAACGACACGGGCAGCATGACCACCTCGCCCGGCGCAAAGCTGTCCCTGCATGCGGACACCTTTGGTGCCTATACGGTGAGCGGCATCAGCCCGTACACCCCAGATGACGAGCTCTACTGGGGCTGCAAGGCACACTTTGACGGGTATGTATCTGGCGCCGATGCCGCGCCCGCCTTTACAGAAGACCCCTCAAAGGTCTACGACAGCCAACCCGTCACCGACCCCAGCGTCACCACTCCCAGCGACGGCAAGGTGACCTACACCTACTACGACAGCGAGGGCAATCAGCTCGACGGCGCTCCCACCAACGCGGGCAGCTATTCGGTCACGGCCACAGTGGCCGCAAGTGGCATCTACGCCGAGGGCAGCTGCAGCAAGAAGTTCAAGATCTCGCCGGCCCAGACCAGCATGTCCCTCTCCTTTGAGGTGGACGGTGCCGCTGTGGTCATGAAGGCGCGGGTAATGGGTCTGTACGAGGCGGACGGAAGCGTGCACTTCCACATATACGGCAGCGGTACGTACAGCTACATACCCGACCGCGACATCAACGTCGAGGATCTGGGCAACGGCGTCTTTGCCGCCACGCTCTCTTCCGACGAGGTCGTAAGGGGCAACTATCAGATTAACGCACGCTTTGACCCCTCCGGGTTGGGCAACTATCGCAGCTCCTCAAAATACGAGTGGCGCGACAAAGAGCTTGCCGACCGCAGCATCCTAGGGCCTGACTCCTATACGGTGACCTACGGGAGCGAGCCGTTCATGCTCGAGATGACCACCGACCATCCAACCAAGGACAACGACAGCTGGTTCTATGACGTGAGCTATGACGCCTACGCGCAGTACGGCTTTGAGCCGGCTATCAGCGTTGAGCGCAGGACGGGCAAGGTGACGGTCAACCATGCGGGCATGGCAACCGTCAAGGTGACGCTTGACTACAACAACCGGGCCCTCTACAACAAGGCTATCAAGTACGTGACGGTAGAGGTGCTTCCAGCTCCGTTGACCGTAAGCTCGTATGCCTACATGGACGGTGCCAAGGACGAGCCCCTAACCACGGCGCACTACGGCAAGCTGGATTCGGTACGCTACGGGCTTGCCTACGGGGGCCTTGTGGGCACCGATGAGCCCGAGACCTTTACGCATGGGCATGGCTACCTGCAGGTCAAGGAGCTTCCGCAATCGGCGGGGGTAGGGGAGCATGCCATTGGCATCGAGCGTTGTACCGACACGGCCAAGCCGGTGACCATCAATGGTCAAACCTACGAGAACCTCTTTGTCTCGCGTGACTATGAGATTACCTATGCGCAGGGGACGCTGGACATCAAGAAGGCACGGCTTGCGGTTGCGGCGTGCCAGACGCAAGGTGTTTACGGCGGCGCCGAGCCTGCGTACGAGTGGGAGCTGCCTACGGCGCAGGAGGAGCACGATTGCGACGGACTGGCGCCCTGGGACAGCGCCGACACGGTCTTTGCCACAGATCCTGCCGTGACGCTTGATGCCGAGAAGGCCGGCGGAAGCTTTGCCAGCCTTGATGCGGGCAGCTATCCTGACGTCCTTGTGCCCAGTGGTGGAAGTGCTGCCAACTACGATCTTGTGTACCTTTCCGGCACGCTGGTGGTTGACCCGGCCAACCTGGGCGATACCACGCGCTTTGAGGCCTCGGCCAGCGACACCATCTACAACGGCCTGCGTCAAGAGCAGCCGGTGACCATTGTCGACCATGCGCGCGGCGAGGGCGTGACGCTTGCGGTAGGGCAGGACTACACGCTCGCCTACCCTGATGCCGCGACGGATGCGGGCGAGGTTCTGGTTGTTGCCACCGGCGTGGGCAACTACACCGGCGCCCGCCAGGTAAGCTATGCCATCACGCGCGCCCCGGTGAGCGTGACAACTGAAAGCGCGTCAAAGCCCTACGATGGCACGCCGCTGACGGCGGAAGGCACGGTTGAGGGCATTGCCAAACCCGATGCGTACACGTTTGGCACAACGGGCTCGCAAACTCAGATTGGCTGGAGCCACAACGGCTACGAGCTTAGCTTTGCAGACGAGGCAAAGCAGGACAACTACAGCATCACCGAGCATCTGGGCAAGCTGAGCGTGTACTCGGGCAAGATCGAGGATTGCGACGTCACGGATCCACAGGATGTCACCTACGATGGTCTAGAGCACAAGCAGGATGTCACGGTGCGCAATGCGCTGGGCCAAACCTTGGTTGAGGGCAGTGACTACGAGCTGTCGTATGTGGGCAGCCTGGTGGATGCCGGTACCGTGACGGTGAGCGTGACGGGCATCGGTGCCTACAGCAGCTCGACGGATGTCTCGTATCGTATCCTGCCAGCGCCGCTTGTTGCCAGGACCGAGAGCGCATCCAAGACCTACGATGGCAAGCCGCTTGCGGCAGATGGCAAGCTGCAGGGCCTGGTCAACGGCGAGACAGCGTCCTTTGCGGTGACGGGCACCATCACCAACCCTGGTACAACCCCCAACAGCTACACGCTCACATGGGACGGTTCGGCCAAGCAGGCCAACTATGAGCTTGCCGAGGATGTGGGCACCCTTACTGTGGTGGCCAACATCAACGAGCACAACACCATCGAAGCCAGTGACTATCGGGGCGTCTACGATGGCGCGGAGCATGCCATTCAAGGCGCGGCAACCATACCTGGTTCGACCATTTCCTACAGCACGGATGGCGGCAAGACCTGGTCCTTCGAGGCGCCGGTGTTCAAGGACGCAACCGTACAGGACGTAAAGGTCCTCATCCGCGCCGACCACGTGGGATACCTCTATGGCAGCGCTCAGAAGACGGTGGTGGTACGCATCGCTCCTGCCACGCTGACCGTGACCACCAAGAGTGCCGATAGGGTTTATGACGGCCAGACGCTCACGGCCGAAGGAAGCATCTCTGGCTGGGTGGCTGGCGAAGGGGCGCCCTTTGCCGTGGTTGGAGCGCAGACGCATGCCGGCGGCATGGCAAACGGCTATCAGATTGCTTGGGATGACGTGGCGGCTACTGCCAAGCAGAGTAACTACCAGCTGCAAGAGGACCTGGGTACGTTGACGGTCACACCAGCACCGGCGCGGCTTACCACGCAGAGTGCCACCAAAGCCTACGATGGCAATGCCCTGACGGCACCGGGTGGCCTTGAAGGCTTGATGGAAGGCGAGACGGCTGTTGTCCAGGTAACGGGCACGCAGACCGAGGTGGGCTCGAGCGCTAATGCCGCCCGAATCCTGTGGGAGGGCACGGCGCGCGAGGCAGACTACAGTGTGAGCACCTCCATCGGCACCCTTGAGGTCACCGCATGCGAGGAGCCCATTACCATCACAGCCCCGTCCGTCTCCAAGCCCTATGACGGCACGCCTTTGGTGGCCGACGGATCGGACCAGGCCAATCCTGTAGTGGTCAGCGGTCTTATCGAAGGCTTTACGCTGCAGGCTGTGGTACAGGGCTCGCAGACGGCGGTGGGAAGCTCGGCCAACACCATCAGCTCTTATGTCATCCGCAACGCCGCCGGCGAGGACAGAACGAGCAGCTTTGCCCAGGTCACGCTGGTAGACGGCACGCTCACCGTCACGCAGGCGCCGGGCAAGATCGAGTTTGTCCAGAGCCCCACAAAGGTCTATGACGCAAAGCCTGCGGCTGACCCGCAGGTGAGCTACCTAGGCAACGGAACCCTGTCCTTTACTTACTTTGACGCCACAGGCACCAAACTTGCGGGTGCTCCCACCAACGCCGGTACCTATGAGGTCGAGGCTCGCGTGGCCCAGACAACAGAATACGCGGCGGCATCCGAGCGTCTGGCGTTTGTCATAACGCCGGCTCCTACAACCGTGAGGCTCGCCCTTGCCCAAAAGGGCACATCGGCCACCGCGACGGCCAACGTCGAGGGGCTCTACGCAGCAGAGGGTACTGTGACCTTCTTTGTGAACAACACGCAGGTGGGAGAGCCCATTGCAGTTACCAAGGATGCCGAGGGCCAGATGCTGGCAGCCATGACATTCGGTGACGTGCCTACGGGCAGTTATACGGTGCGTGCGGACTTTACGCCCGCCACGGGCAACTACGCCAGCTCCAGCGCCAGCAAGGTGGGCAACAAGGACCTTGCCACGCGCGAGATAGCAGGCCAGACCCAGCGCACGGCAACCTACGGTGATGCTGCCTTTACGCTTGACCTCTCGGCAAAAGACGATTGTGTGACCCCGCAAGACAGCTGGACGTACGCGGTGGTCTACGATGCCTACTCTACGATGGGCTTTGAGCCGGCAGTGAGCGTGGCCGATGACGGTACCGTCACCGTGTTGCATGCGGGCACGGCCGTTATCGAGGCAACGCTCAGTGATGGTGAGAACACCTATCAAGACGCCTCGCTCTACGTGGCCGTGCAAGTAAGCCCGGCCAATCTGACCGTGCGCTCGCAGGCTTATGCCAAGGGCACAGCGGTTGACGCTGCCGTCTATGGCAAGCTCTCCTCGCTTACCTATGGCCTTACCTACAAGGGGCTTGTTGCAGCAGACGAGCAAGCCCAAGACGTGACCCATGGTCACGGCACGCTTGAGGCGGTGCCGGTTGACCCGGCAAGCGAGGTGCGCAACGAGGCATATCCCATCGAAATCCGCCAGGTGGGTGCGTCCCTGACCATAGGTGACACGACGTATGACAACGTGTTTGTGGCGCGCGACTATGCCATTACCTACCAGCCGGGCTCGCTTGTGGTTACCCCGGCAGACCTGTCAGATGACGCACGCTTTGCGGCCTCTGCGGCAGATGTCCTCTACTCTGGTCTTGCCCAAGAACAGCCCGCGCAGGTTACCGACCTTGCTGCGCCTTCTGAACAGACCTTGGAAGAGGACCGTGACTACACGCTTGCGTACGAGGGTGACACAACCAACGTGGGACAGGTTGAGGTCACCGTAACCGGCAAGAACAACTACACGGGTACGTGCACGTGCTCGTATCGCATTCAACCGGCAACACTGACCGCAGCTACGGGCAGTGCCACCAAGCAATACGATGGAGCGCCCCTTACGGCCGCAGGAACGCTTGAGGGCTTGGTGGCCAATGAGACCGCGACGCTTGTTACCACGGGTGCACAGACTACGCCCGGCAACTCGCCCAACACCTACCGCATTGTGTGGGACGGTACGGCCAAGCAGGCTAACTATCAGGTGCGCGCCACGTTGGGAACTCTGACGGTGGTTCCCAGCCAAGCTCCGGTCATACTGACGGCTCCCTCGACGTCCAAGACCTATGACGGCACGCCGCTTGTTGCCACCGATCCCGTAACAGCCAACGGCTTGCCCCAGGGCTTTGAGGTAAGGGCAAATGTCTTGGGGTCTCAGCTTGACGTGGGGGTCAGCGCCAGCGTGGTGGATGACGACTACGCCATCATTGCGCCCGACGGCTCCAACCAAACGACGAGCTTTGCCAACGTCAGCAAGGTCGATGGTGCACTGACCGTCACGCCGGCACGCTGTGTGGTGCGTACGCCCAGTGTCACCAAGGTCTATGACGGCATGCCGCTTACAGCGGAGGGCACGCTTGAGGGCCTGGTTGCCGGCGAGACGGCAACGCTGGTGACAACGGGCTCGCAGACCGAGGTCGGTAGCTCTCTCAACACCTACGATCTGACTTGGGACGGCACGGCCAAGCAGGCCAACTACAACCTAAGCGAGGAGCTGGGCACGCTGAGTGTGACCGAGACTGACAGCCAGATTATGGTCACCACCACCGGCGGCAGCTTTGTCTACGACGGCAAGCCCCATCGGGCTAGCGTCAGCGTTTCAAAGCTGCCTGCGGGATATAGGGTAGAGCGCGCCGCGTCGAGCGTCGTGGTGACGGATGCCACCGCTTCGGCTATTGATGTTACAGCCGATACGCTGGTGATAGTGAACGCTGCTGGCATTGACGTGACCAAGCAGCTGGACATTGCCTATGTTGACGGTAAGCTTGCGGTCACGCCCGCGGATCTTTCCGTCGTGACTCCCGACGCAACCAAGACCTACGATGCCACGCCTCTGACGGCAGCGGGCAGCCTAAGCGGTCTGGTGCAGAACGAGACCGCTCGTCTCGTTACAACAGGAGCCCAAACAGATGCCGGTAGCTCGCCCAACAGCTACAAGATTGTGTGGGACGGCACCGCAAAAGAGGGCAACTACAAGGTCTCTGACTCGGTGGGAACCCTTACGGTTGAGAAGACGGAAGCCAAGGTTGTTACCAACTCGGCCACAAAGCCCTATGACGGCACGCCGCTTGTGGCAGAAGGCACGCTTGAGGGCCTGGTTGCCGGCGAGACGGCAACGCTGGTGACAACGGGTGCCCAGACCGAGGTTGGCAGCTCTTTCAACACCTACGATCTGAGTTGGGACGGCACGGCCAAGCAGGCCAACTACAACCTAAGCGAGGAGCTGGGCACCCTAAGTGTGACACCGGCGTCCGATGACGCCAATGTCATCGAGGTTCACGATTGGCAGGGCGTCTACGACGGGCAAGCTCATACGATCGAGGCTACAGCCTCGCTGCCGGGTTCTGTGCTCTCGTACAGCATTGATGGTGGGGACACGTGGTCACCCGAGCCGCCTTCGGTAAAGGATGTGACTGACGGCCCCCTGACGGTTACGGTGCGCGCAACAAACAGCGGCAGTGCTCAGCCCGAGGCAACTGCCACGGCACTCTTGCAGGTGATGCCCGCTCCTCTCACCGTTGTTACCAAGAGCGCCAGCAAGCCCTATGACGGCACGCCGCTTGTGGCCGAGGGCGCAGTGTCTGGCTGGGTAGCCGGCGAGTCGGCGCCCTTCACCGTAACAGGCGCACAGCTGCACGTGGGCGTATCTACCAATGGCTACCAGATTGCCTGGGACGGCACTGACGCCTTGTCTATGGGCGCGTACGCCGAGGCTACGGCAAAGGCGGCAAACTACCAGGTGATAGAAGATCTGGGCACGCTCGATGTGAACCCCATGCTGCTTACGGTAAGAACGGGAAGTGCCACCAAGCCCTACGACGGCACGCCGCTTACGCAGGACGAGGCCGAGCTCGAGGGCCTGGCAGAGGGAGAGACTGCTTCTGTCGTGGCAACTGGATCCATCACCGAGGTGGGCTCGGTGGACAACGGATACCAGATTACGTGGGGTACGGCGCGGTCGGATGACTACACGCTCTACGAAAAGCTGGGTACCCTGACCGTTACCGAGCCTGACGAGCCCCAAGATCCCCAGCTCAAGTTCCTGACCGATCCCAGCAAGATCTATGATGCCCAGCCGGTACAAGACCCCGATGTCTCCTATGCAGGCGACGGAACCCTGACGCTGCGCTACCTTGACGAGGAGGGCACGCTCTTGGACGGTGCGCCCACCAATGTGGGGCACTATGTGGTCGAGGCACAGCTGTCGGCAACAGAGCACTACCTTGCCGCACAGGCGCGACTTGAGTTTGTTATTGCGCCTGCTCAGACCTCTACCGTGCTGTTGGCGTCGCAAGAGGGTAGCTCTGCCACCCTTACGGCGCTGGTGATGGGCTTGGTGCATCCCGAAGGAACGGTCAGCTTTACCGTGAACGGTACCATGCTGGCCGAGGACGTTGCTGTTGTTACGGACGAGAGTGGCAACAACGTCGCAATTCTGCAGCTTGACGAGGTCCCTGAAGGCAGCTACAACGTCGAGGCGGCTTTTGCTCCCGCCACTGCCAACTACATGGCATCGCAAGACTCGAGAACGCTCAACAAGGACCTCGCACAGCGCTCCATCACGGGCGAGACCACCCACGCAAAGACCTATGGTGACGGTCCTTTTGCGCTGGAGTTTACAAGCGACCAGGCGTCTGAGGGTGACGTCTGGGTCTATGAGGTTGCCTACGACAGCTCTGTGGCTCATGGCACAGATCCCGTGCTCGAGGTTGCAGAGGACGGCGTGGTGACGTTGCAGCACGTTGGCTCTGCTACCGTCAAGGTGACGTTGCTTGACACTCTGGACACCTACGACGATGCCGTAACTCTGGTAAAGGTGGACGTAAGCCCTGCTCCGCTTATGGTTCGCACCGAGTCGGCCACCAAACCCTACGACGGCGAGTCCCTTACCGCCGAAGGAGTTCTGGAGGGATTGGTGTACGACGAGACGGTGACCCTTGTGGTCACCGGTAGCCAGACCGAGGTTGGCAGCTCGCCCAACAGCTACGAGCTGGTATGGGACGGCACGGCCAAGCAGGAAAACTACGAGCTAACCGAGGAGCTGGGCACGTTGACAGTCACGGAGGTAGAGCCTGAGCCCGAGCCTGACCCCAAGCCCGATCCCGAGCCGGGCCCCACTCCCACGCCAGACCCCCAGCCTCAGCCCACACCCACACCGCAACCAACGCCTGCGGAAACCCCATCCCAGGCTACGACCTCAACCACAACCACCCGTACCCAGGCCCTGCCCCAAACAGGCGAGCCAACAAACCACGCAGGCCTGCTTGCCCTGCTCGGCCTCGCGTTGCTGGCATGTGGTCGTTTGGTGTACCATGGACATATATGCGCAACTTGTGTTGGTTTTTTGCGTATGATTAAAAATCGCTGTGAAATGCACGTAGAAGGCAGGTCTGTGTGAGTAAACAGGATGCAATAGAGCTTGAGGGCAAGGTTGTCGAGCCTCTGCCTAACGCCATGTTCAATGTCGAGCTCGAGAATGGCAAGACCATCCTCTGCACCATCTCGGGAAAGATCAGGATGAACTACATCCGCATCCTTCCTGGTGACCGCGTTGTCGTCGAGATTTCTCCCTACGACCTTACCCGCGGTCGCATCACCTACCGCTACAAGTAAGCACGCTTGCAGCAACGTTTAACCCGCGCGACTAGCCATCGTGCGGTTCACTGCGGTAATTCACGCCTGCGGCTGGGCGAAGATATAGCGCAAACTAGCTTCCACCTGGTTTGCCACCCGTACTACCAGTACGTATCAGCACTACCGAAAGGAAAGACTATGAAGGTACGTCCTTCGGTCAAG
>JAFWLX010000117.1 GCA_017510875.1 Atopobiaceae bacterium
CCTTTATATGTTCTGTAGCGCATCGTTCGGGCGGCATCGATGCGTCATGTGATCAAATGCAGCTTAACTCGGAGGGACCCATACAAAGGAATACAAAAGGAATCATTTCGCGTAGAGACTTTGTGCGTGGCGGACTCGTGTATACAAAGATGAGAAAGCTGCTGTCCGTGATGATAACGTTTGTGCTCGTTGTAGGCATGCTGCCATGCGAGGCATTCGCACAGGATGTCGCTCCCGCCGGGGAGGATGCTGCGGCTCTGAGCACGGAGCCCGTCGTACCCGGCCTTGAATCCGCCACTTCTACGGAGAACGGTGCAGATATAGAGCCGGTAACGCTCGAGACCGAGACGGTGGCTCCGGGCACCGAGTCCACGTCTTCGGATCTTAAGCTCACTGCTGTCCCTACAGAGGACAGTGAAGATGCTGCGACGCCTACGCGTGAGGAAGCCGAGCTTAAGACGCTCAGTGACGAAAACATCACCGAGCGGGAACGAATTGCCCAGATAAATGAGCTCTACAAGAAATCCAATCCGGACAAAGACATTCCGACGACTATTTCTCTCGAAGAGGGGACCTATATACAAGACGGGCAGATTCATCTTACACAGTGGACCTTCTCTGTGTACGATTCGGAAGGCGCGCTCTATAAGACGTATATCACCGACCTAACGGGTTCCCATTTGGACGTTGCAGACGATGTCGTGCTGATCGAGGAGAAAGAGGATGACTGGTTCTCCGGCGCCGGCCCCCTGGCTGTTGGAGGTCCCAGCAGTGCCGTCTACAGCAACATCGAGCTGACGGAAGGCGTCCCGGTGCTGATCTTGGAGACAAACGGCGATCTCCACGGGTTCTACGCTGCGGCCGGGACAAACAGCAACACCTTAGTCCTCGGTGAACCTATGAACGTCTTCCGCGGAGTCACGGGTGGCCATTTTGAAAACCATGATGTCTACGACGAACTTGGCTACGATTTTGGCCCAACGTTTCCCCTACCGCCCGTAGCTGCCCGGTGGGGCGATCATAGTTTGAATTATTTCACAACAGACCTCTTGAACGACAAGGGGTATCTGCACTTCGATTTCGATTTCGATTCTGGTTTTGGATGGGTTGAGCTAGACGCAGACGACATTTCTTTAGAGTTCGCCTACAAAAACAACTACGTAGATCTCGAAGAAGAGAACGATTGGAGCTATAGCAAAGCCCTGTTCACGGCAGGAGGGGATTTGGCTGGAGTCCTCGACTTCGATGCCAGCGCCTTTATCAACTTCGAAGGGGGCGGACAAGGAGAAACTTACTTTGATACGAACATCAAAGAAGGGTACTACGTTGGCTTAAAATGCAGCCTCTGGGATGGCATTGACTGCACCAAGGTTGGCTGGATTGACGATCGGAACTTTGATATCACGGACACCAATGCCGAAGGAGAGTTCTACATTTCCTATGGTGAGGGTGTGTCTATAAAGGTGCTCGAAACGCTAGGCTTGGGAGCCGACTACAAGGCCGGCTTTGTGATAGAAGGTGAGAAGTCAAAGAACCATGAATACCCTGGAGAGCCCGATGTCTGGCATGCGTGCGAGGACGAAGAGTGCATCTGTGGAAAATCTCATATAAGATTTGGCCCACTTGCTCTGAATCTCGAACTTTGGGATTGGTCCGAGACGCTTGCACATACCGACCCGGCGGACCTTGACCCCTTCATGTACTACTATGTTTCCGACACCTTTGGCGACAAGAACATGAGAGGCAAATGCCCGCATAAGGGATACAAGATCAACGCGGAAGTGGTCGATACGGCAGGTAACAAGCTGCCGGATGTCACCGTTTCCTACGCGGATGTTCCGGAGCACTTCGAGCCTGTATCTTCCGCCACGACCGATGAGGACGGGAAGGCTCTGCTCTATGCGCCAACTGGAGACTACAACGTAACCGCCGAGCTGGTGAATAAGACCGATCCTTCCGTCAAGGTATCCCAGACGCTGCCGCTTAAAAAGGATACGACCATTCAGGACATGAAGTTCACGCTGGACATTCCCACAAAACACGTGTATTTCAAGAACTCCCAGCCTGGCAATGTGAAGAACTGGCCGAAGGACATCGATTTCCAACCCGTCTACTCCGAGGACGTGCAGCTGCCAAGCACGGCTCCCCAAATCTCGGGATATCAGTTTGTCGGCTGGAACACCAAGCAGGACGGAAGCGGGACATCCTACGCACCAGGCGAGAAGCTCACGCTGAAGGACGATCTGACCCTGTGGGCCCAGTGGGACAAGGCCGAGAACGTCTGGTACGTCGTCTACGACGCCAACGGTGGGACAAAGGCGCCCGATACGCAAATCGTGGCCCAAGGAAAGAACGCCGTGCTGAGCAAGGATCGCCCCGAGTTTGGAGGAATGACCTTCAAGGGCTGGAGGGTAGACCCAACCGCAACAGAGCCCGAGTACCAACCCGGCGACACGCTGGCCTATAAGGCTGACGTAAACGTAGTTGTCCTCCACGCCATGTGGGAGCTTTCCCCCGTCGGGCAACCAGTCCACATTACCTACGACGCCAACGGCATGCAGGGGGCTGGCCTACCTGCGGACGTTTGGGTCGAGGCTGACACCTGGATTCATCTGGGGAAGGCTACGCCCCCCATCGGCAGCGGGTACGTTCACAAGGGGTGGAGCACGGAGGAAGGTGCGACGATTCCCCAATACCTGCCGGGACACGACTACTGCTGTCTCCACGACGAGACAATGTATGCCGTGTGGGGGGAGAGCAAGCACGACGTAACGCTAACCTTCGAGGATTCGACTGCGGGCGATGCCACGGGCATCCCGGAGCCCATCACCATCGTGCCGTCCGCGTCGCACGACGTGCGCATTCCAGACCAGATTCCGCAGAAGAGCGGCATGCAGTTTACCGGCTGGAACACTGCCCAGGACGGCAGCGGGGACACATACGCGCCGGGCTCCGTGTTCAAGCTGACCGAGGATACGACCCTCTGGGCCCAGTGGGACAAGGCCGAGAACGTCTGGTACGTCGTCTACGACGCCAACGGTGGGACAAAGGCGCCCGATACGCAGGTTGTCGAGCAGGGACATGACGCCGTGCTGTCCGACGAGCTTCCCGAGGCAGGCACTATGACCTTCCGCGGATGGACAACCGATCCATCTGCGGCGGAGGTTGAGTACCAGCCTGGCGACACGTTGGCCTACGACGCGGACTCCAATGTGGTCGTTCTTTATGCCCTGTGGGAGCTTTCCCCCGCCCCCAGGCCGGTTCACGTTACCTTCAATGCCAACGGTCTCTCGGGTGCGCGTGTACCCGCCGATGTGTGGCTCGAGAGCGACGGTTGGATCCAGCTTGCTGCCGCGGTGCCTCCTCTCGGTAGCGAGTACGCCTTCCGCGGGTGGAGCAAAAGCGCAATTGCGACTGAACCCGATTATTATGCGGGCAAGTCGTACCACTTCGACCACGATACGGCGCTCTACGCTGTGTGGGGAATTCAGGATACGGTTACGCTGACGTTTGGTGACCCGCTCCCAGGCAAGGCCACGGGTATCCCCGACCCAATCTCAATCGAGTCCTCCATGTCACCCAACGTGCGCATCCCAGACCAGATTCCGCAGAAGAGCGGCATGCAGTTTACCGGCTGGAACACTGCCGAGGATGGCAGTGGGGATGCGTACGCACCCGGTTCCGTGTTCAAGCTGACCGAGGACACGGTCCTCTGGGCCCAGTGGGACAAGGCCGAGAACGTCTGGTACGTCGTCTACGATGCCAATGGTGGGACAAAGGCGCCCAAGACGCAGATTGTGACCAAAGGGCAGGATGCCGTGCTGAGCACGGAGAACCCCGAGTTTAGTGGCATGACCTTCAAGGGCTGGACGCCAGATCTGAATGCGAAGAAGCCCGTCTACCAGCCCGGAGACACGCTGCCCTATAACGCCGACACCAACGTGGTCGTCCTCTACGCCCTGTGGGAGCTGTCCCCCCAGCCAAGGCCAATCCACATTACCTATGACGCCAACGGTGTGCAGGGCGCACGTGTGCCTTCGGACGTGTGGACCGAGTCTGGCAGCTGGGTGCAGCTTGCTGCCGCCGCGGCGCCCCTCGGCAGTAGTTACGTCTTCCTCGGATGGAGCAAGGATAGCGGTGCCGAAGAACCCGAGTACCTAGCGGGCAAATCGTACCGCTTTGGCCATGACACGACGCTCTATGCCGTGTGGGGAGAGCAAGAGACGGTGACGCTGACCTTTGAGGACTCGACCGAAGGTGATGCCACGGGCATCCCTGAGCCCATCACCATCGTGCCCTCAATGTCGCGCGACGTGCGTATCCCAAGCGTGGTCCCGCAGAAGGGCGGCATGCAGTTTACCGGCTGGAACACCGCAAAGGACGGCAGCGGGGACACGTACGCTCCGGGCGCCGTGATCACCCTGGAAAGGGACACGACCCTCTGGGTCCAGTGGGACAAGGCCGAGAGCGTCTGGTACGTCGTCTACGACGCCAACGGAGGCACCTGGGCCCCGCAGACGCAGATCGTCGAGCACGGGCAGGACGCCGTGCTGTCCGACGAGCTTCCCGAGGCGGGCTCCATGACCTTCAAGGGCTGGGCGACCGACCCGGACGCGGCGGAGGCCGAGTACCAGCCCGGTGACACGCTGCCCTACGACAGCAGCAAGAACGTGGTGGTCCTCTACGCCCTGTGGGAGCTGTCCCCTGCTCAGAGGCCGGTTATCGTCTCCTTTGACGCCAACGGTGGGTTGCCTGACACTGCGCCAAAGGCGATCTCCATTCCAAAGAACGTTTGGTCCCAACTTCCCGAGCAGCAACCTTCCTGGGATGCGCAGCATGACTTCCTGGGGTGGTCCACGAATTCGGGAGCGACAAGTCCGGAGTGGGCGTCGGGCGCCACGGTGCTCTTTGACAAGGACACGACCCTTTACGCGGTGTGGTACCCCCACTACAAGGTGATCGAGGGAGCTGGCTCCACCTGGACAAAGGGCAGCGGGAAGACGCAGCGCTTTGTTGCCGACGGCAACATCAAGTACTTCACCGAGCTCAAGATTGACGGGAAGAAGCTCAGTGACGACGTGACGTTCTCCTCGGGCAGCACCATTGCGGACATCAGCGCGGATGCCATGGAGAAGCTCTCCGTCGGGGACCATACCGTCACGTTCGTCTACATGGACGGTACCGCCTCGGCGCCCTTCAAGGTAGACAAGCAGTCGCCGTCGCCGACGCCGTCGCCGACGCCGTTGCCAAAGACCGGAGACGGGAGCTATGCAGCCCTGTGGTCGATGCTGATTGTCTCGCTGATGTGCCTTGGCGCGGCAGCCAGTCTGCGCCGTAGGAAGTCTTAGTAGAAGTAAAGAGCAAAGTGAAAGACAGGGCGAGGTGCGGGAAACCGTACCTCGCCCTTCGTATTTTTCGTTCACGCGCATGAACGAAAACTCGTTTCCCCCGTCCATCTCACCTACGCACAAGATTGCCGCGAGGCAACATCAAAACATCCAGCTTTTCTGTCACGATTCTGTGACAAATTCGCCGCTCAAAAACGATTGTCAGAGGCGAGTCGCTTTCGAGCGTCATATCTGTCACAGAATCGTGACAGAAAAGCTGGATGTTTTGATGTTGTCGATCGCGCGCCAAAGGTTGGTGTCAGCAGAGTCAAAGGGACAGGCCATTTGACTCACGCTCCTCAGCCCGCAACGCCCCACTGGGGCGTTGCGACCTTGCGGTTCGAATCCCCGTGCTACCCACGCACAAGAAAAGGGCCCCATTGCTGGGACCCTGTAATAACCTGGCGGAGAGCTGGGGATTCGAACCCCAGATAGGATCACTCCTATACTCGCTTAGCAGGCGAGCACCTTCGGCCTCTCGGTCAGCTCTCCAATGTGGTGCTAAGGAATCATACCCCAATATTGGCCTCAGCTCAACAAAGTCAAGCAAGAAAATTAGAGTCCGCGACAATGTCAGCTTGATGTGCAGAAATTGTCTTCCACGAGAAGCGGCTGAGCAGGTCTTGGGGGCTTAAATCTTCTCCCTGCTCGGCTAAACCGACGCTCTGGGCAAGCCTGCCAATAATGCGATGCGCGCTTACGCCTGCCTCCCGCAGTGCGCCAAGGTCAAGATCACGTTCGCGCTTGGAAAGGCGCCGGCCGTCGGATGCCACCAACAGCGGCACATGTGCATAGGATGGGGGAGCATAGCCCAGCAGGCGCAGTATGTACATCTGCCGTGCCACGCTGCCAAGCAGGTCTCGTCCGCGCGTCACCTGCGTCACGCCCATAAGCGCGTCGTCCACGGCAACGGCAAGCTGATAGGCAAAGACCCCATCGCTGCGACGAACCAAGAAATCACCGCACTCGGTGGCCAGGACCTCGCTTTGTCGTCCGTAGACCGCGTCATCAAAGCAGATTACGCCAAGCGGATCATCCTTGTCAGGAACCCGCAGGCGCGTGGCGGGTTGACGTTCGGTCATGCGGCGCTGCACCTCGCCTGCACTCAAGCCACGGCAAGTACCCTGGTAAACGTATGTGCCATCCGAGGCATGCGGCGCGCTTGCCGCATGCAGCTGCGACCTTGTGCAAAAGCACGGGTATGTAAGTCCCTGTGCGGTCAGCGCAGCTAAGGCGTCCTGATAAACCTCTGTTCTCTCGCTTTGGTAGTAGGGACCCTCGTCCCAATCAAGCCCAAGCCACGCGAGGTCCTTCATGAGCAACTGCGCTCGCTCTTGGCTTTGTGCGCGAGGGTCAAGATCCTCAATGCGCATGACCATACGCCCGCCTGCCGAGCGTGTGCCAAGCCACGCCATCAGCATGGAGAAGGCGTTGCCCAGATGCATGCGGCCAGAGGGCGTTGGCGCAAATCGACCAACTGGAGGCATCTGAGAGACAGGGGCTGTAGGCTGTTTGGTATCCATAGGCACATGGTATTCCTTTTGTTGTTAAGAGACGGTGTGTACAGCAAGGATTTATGCATTTGTCTATACAAAAATGTATATATAAACGCAAATATATACGATTAAACTGGCTCAACTAAACTAAACTACCTTTGGAAACTAAAAAATGACCGTTTACGGAATCCAATATAAAGGTCGATTTGATAGACTTACGATTTACTGTACAAGAGTAGTTTCTGTCCGCACACAGCATCTGCGTGCGGGCATCTAACCCAAGTGAATGGAGAGCAACATGGCCAAGTTTGAATCCCCTGATCGCGTTGTTATTGCCTTGGGCGGCAACGCCCTTGGTGACACCCCCGAGGAGCAGATTAAGCGCGTGCGCGAGGCTGCCCCCACCCTGCTCAAGGTTATCGAGATGGGCAACGAGATCATCATCACCCATGGTAACGGCCCTCAGGTTGGCATGATCCAGAACGCCTTTGCCACCGCTCACGAGGCCGACGCCAAGTATCCCCTCATCGACCTGCCCGAGTGCGGCGCCATGAGCCAGGGCTACATTGGCTACCACCTGCAGCAGGCCATTGGTGTGGCCATGCACAAGGCTTACAAGCGTTGGCATGTGGCTACCGTGGTTACCCAGATCGAGGTTGACCCCGACGATCCCGCGTTCCTCAACCCCACTAAGCCCATTGGTGTCTTCATGACTCAAGAGCAGGCTGCCGCTGAGAAGGCCGAGCATCCCGATTGGACCATGGTCGAGGACTCCGGCCGTGGCTACCGTCGCGTGGTTGCCAGCCCCATCCCGCGCAAGATCGTTGAAGCCGAGAGCATCCTCAACCTTCTTGACAGCGAGTTCATCGTCATCGCCTGCGGTGGCGGCGGCGTGCCCGTGATTCGCGACTACAGTGACAAGGGCGCTTACAAGGGTGTTGCAGCCGTTATCGACAAGGATATGGCCGGCGAGCTTCTGGCCGAGGACTGCCGCGCTGACATGCTGGTGCTGCTCACCGCCGTTGATCACGTGGCCATTAACTTTGGCAAGCCCGATCAGGAGGACCTTACCGACCTCATCGCCGAGAAGGCCCGCGAGTACGCTGACGCTGGCCAGTTTGGCAAGGGTTCCATGGAGCCCAAGGTGCGCGCTGCCATCAAGTTTGTTGAGAGCCGTCCCGGCCGCACCTGCGTTATCGGCAGCCTCGAGAAGGCCGCCGAGGCCATTGCCGGCCTCTCTGGCACCCGCATTCACGCATAAGCCAAGCGGAACAGAGCCCCCTTCCCACGGCCGCAGCCCCGCGCTGCGGCCGTTTTTTCATGGGACGTGTCCGATGGCACATTTGAAATCTGCCCAACGAAATGATTGAAATCTGCCCAACAGAACGGTAACGATTCGCCTGCCTTTCAAAAGCAGAAGGCAAAACCATTGATTGAGGCTTTCGCCCACAGGGCGGTGAATAGGCACAGGTTGTTGCCCCTTTTTGTCAGATCTTGGCTGGAAGGGCGGGCTCCTCATAATCCCTCAAAAGCAAACTTCCCAAAAGGCGCTCTACATGCACCATTGCCCCGAATCAATAAGGGAAATATCGAGTCGTCCTGTAATATGAATCTATATATCTATTTGCATAGCATCGCTGCAGTTTAAGCGCAACTAAATGATAGAAGTTGGCCATGAAGAGGGCCAACCAGCGTAAGCGTTTCCAGACGATTATGGCAACGATTCTGAGTGCGACGATGATTGCGGGGCTGGTGCCTCCACAAGCGCTTGCAGAGATGGCTGAAGAGGCGGGTTCCGCCTCGTGGGTGAGTGCGAAAAACGGGGCTGTTCTTAGCGCCTCTTCCGAGGACGGTGGTGCGCCGATAGAGGGTTCATCGGAAGACGATACCTGCAAGGCGATGGCAATGGAGAGGGGCTTGGTGACGAGAGCCAGTCAGAAACCGGCGCGCTTGAGGTGAGCTTTGCCCTTCAGGGCGTTGATGAAGAAGATGCGGCCAACAAGTCTGTTCGCTATATCCTACGCAATGAGGAAGGCGCTTACTTCAACAACCAAGGTGAGTGGGTTGACGCTGCCGATGCTTTGGTAGAGACCGAGGATGGCGAATGGGTTCTGCGCGACGACCTCAAGCTATGGATTAAGGCGGGCCAAACGGTACAGGTGACTGATGTACCTGTTGGCCGCTACACGGTAGAGGAGCTTGCGGATGACCTTGCCATTGAGGGTTACGACCTTGATGGTGAGGCCTCGACCCTCAGCCTAGAGGTGCAGGTAGGGACGGATGTGCCGGCGGAAGCTGGGCTGATCAATGCGTACCAAAAGGTTTCAGAGCCAGAAGATGTTGATGCGACGGAAGAGCCTGCGGTTCCCGTGGCAAGGCGCGGAGCAAAAGCACCCGCACTACGTGCTGGTGACGGCGATGACGAAGAGCAAGAAGCCACGCTAACCGATAACTTGAATTTGCTGTTCGATGCCAGTAGATCAAAGCTCAATGGTTCACCTCTTGTCGAGGGACAGGAATACGAAGTGTGGGAAGGTCGACCGATTGCACTATCCTTGCATTTTGCGCAAACTGAGACTTCGCAATATGGGCCCTATAGGGACGATAGACCGCTTTACTACAATCTACCGACAGGTGTAAGTATGCCGCCGGAGTATACAGGTCAGACTTTTAAAATTGATGTGGGATATGATGAGGATGCCGGCGAGCCCGTGGCCGCTGCCCCTTGCCCCCGAAGGGTCTCTGGGGAGTGGCGCGTCACGTGGTGCCCAACGCCGCATTGGGGTAAGGTGTTGTCCCCATTACGCCAAGGGAGATGATCCGTATGCCACAAAGCGGCATTACCGATATGGCGGGCTTCGAGCTGGGAGAGCCCGCACTCGTCTGCAGATGGAGGCTCGCCAACCGGCAGCTTCCGCTCACCAACCGTCACATGCGGGCGCTTATGGCACGCATGATAAACGGGGAGCATGTGACTTCCGAGCTGGCTGCCTGGGCCAAGCAGCACATAGAGTGGACGCTTGAGCAGGGCGCGGCAGAAAACCCCAACGGTACGCTTATGCTCATAGTGGATACCGACAAGAGGGCCGCCATGACGGTGGGTCCGTACGTGTCCTTGCCCAACACGACGCTTAACGCGCTTGCACATCGCGCAACAAAGGCTCAGAACGAGGCTATGGCAACAGGGGTTGCGCCCGAGACCCTATGGCTTGTCTGCGACGGGCATTTGGTCTGGAACCTAGGCGAGGGTCACAGTCCCTCGGGCACATCCTCCCTGGTAGCCCAGCTAGCTCAGACGCTGGGCATTCCCGTAGAGACACGCGCCGACCTGCTTGATGGTCTGGTTGCACAGACCATATCCTTTGACGAGGCGTTTCTCGTATCTGACGAGCATGGTGTGGTGCCAGCCTCAGATGCGCAAGGCCCTCATGGCCAACGGATGGCGCAAGGATACCAGCGTCTTCTAGATAAAACGAGGTAGACGGAACACTTATCCCGGAAGGCGTTCCGCCTGTCCCCAAACACCTACCGTCTGCAGAGTCGCGTAATTGCCTTCTCCCATAAACAGGGCCACATCGCCGCTGTTTTTCGTGCGTATATCCGGTCTTTGGAGGATAATAGACTATTGATGCGTTACTACTATAAGTAGTGACTTCTGTGCATGCACAGGGGAGAAGGACGGGAGCGCGTGCCGTCCGGCGCAATGTGGGGAAGTACCGAGCGCATGGCGTTCGGGAGTGTCGATAAGGAGAGGATATGGCGAGAAAATTCAAGTCCATGGACGGTAACAACGCTGCGGCGTACGTGTCGTATGCGTTTACCGAGGTAGCGGGCATTTACCCCATTACCCCGTCCAGCCCTATGGCCG
Source organism: Atopobiaceae bacterium (assembly GCA_017510875.1). GTDB lineage: Bacteria > Actinomycetota > Coriobacteriia > Coriobacteriales > Atopobiaceae > UBA1367. The sequence continues at coordinate 10,752 of JAFWLX010000117.1, forward strand.
ACTACGTGGATCAGTGGGCAGCTCAGGGCCAGAAGAACATCTTTGGCACGCCTGTTAAGGTTGTCGAGATGGAGTCCGAGGCTGGCGCTGCTGGTGCGGTTCACGGCTCCCTTGGTGCCGGTGCCATCACCACCACCTACACGGCGTCGCAGGGCCTGCTGCTCATGATTCCCAACATGTACAAGATCGCCGGCGAGGGCCTGCCCTCCGTGTTCCACGTGTCCGCCCGTACCGTGGCGTCCCACGCGCTCAACATCTTTGGCGATCACTCCGACGTCATGGCCTGCCGCCAGACCGGCTTTGCCATGCTCGCCGAGGGTAGCGTCCAGGAGGTCATGGACCTCTCGGCCGTCGCTCACCTGGCCGCTATCAAGGGTCGCGTGCCGTTCATCAACTTCTTTGACGGCTTCCGCACCTCCCACGAGATTCAGAAGGTCGCCCTCTGGGACTACGACGACCTCGCCGAGCTGTGCGACATGGAGGCCGTCCAGGCATTCCGTGATCACGCCCTCAACCCCGAGCATCCGCATGCCCGTGGCTCCCACGAGAACGACGACATCTTCTTCCAGCATCGCGAGGCCTGCAACAAGGCTTACGACGCGCTGCCGGCCGTCGTCGAGGACTACATGAACAAGGTCAACGAGAAGCTGGGCACCAGCTATCACCTGTTTGACTACTACGGCGCCGATGACGCCGACCGTGTGGTCATCTGCATGGGCAGCTTCTGCGACACCCTCGAGGAGGTCGTTGACTACCTCAACGCCAATGGCGAGAAGGTTGGCCTGGTCAAGGTGCGCCTGTATCGTCCGTGGTCCATCGAGCACTTTGTGGCCGCCCTGCCCAAGACCGTCAAGAGCATTGCCGTTCTCGACCGCACCAAGGAGCCCGGCTCCATTGGCGAGCCTCTCTACCAGGATGTCGTCACCTCCCTGTTTGAGGCTGGTATCTCGGGCATCAAGGTCATCGGTGGCCGTTACGGCCTTGGCTCCAAGGACACGCCTCCCGCGTCCGCCTTTGCCGTGTACGCCGAGCTGGCCAAGGACGAGCCCAAGCGCGAGTTCACCATTGGCATCATCGACGACGTCACCAACCTCTCGCTCGACGAGATGGACGACGCCCCCAACACCGCAGACCCCTCCACCATCGAGTGCAAGTTCTGGGGCATCGGCGGCGACGGTACCGTGGGCGCCAACAAGAACAGCATCAAGATCATTGGCGACCATACCGACAAGTACATCCAGGCGTACTTCCAGTATGACTCCAAGAAGACCGGCGGCGTCACCGTCAGCCACCTGCGCTTTGGTGACAGCCCCATCCGCTCGCCTTACTATGTGACCAAGGCCGACTTCGTGGCCTGCCACAACCCCAGCTACATCGTCAAGGGCTTCAAGATGGTCCGCGACGTCAAGCCGGGCGGCAGCTTCCTCATCAACTGCCAGTGGAGCTTTGA
>JAFWLX010000008.1 GCA_017510875.1 Atopobiaceae bacterium
GCGCCGTAAGGGCGGAGCGTGAGCCGAAGGGGAGTTCCCGAGGGTCGCCGCCCTGGCCCGGCCGTGAGGGGTGGCGCGGGCGTCGGCGGCTTTCCGCTCGCATGGTAGGCACTTTGCTCCCAACGTGCGCTGTCGTATCATCTAGACCAAGACAACAGCAGGTTTATCAGGGGGTGCTCAGTCATGGCGGTATATGTTACCGGCGATATCCATGGGTGGCTTGACATTGGAAAGCTGACGCCCGACCGCTGGCCAAAGGGGGCAAAGCTTAGGAAGAGCGACTTTCTGATCATCTGCGGTGACTTTGGTTTGGTGTGGACCGATCCTCCTACGCTCGAGGAAAAGTTCTTTTTGGACTGGCTTGACAACAGGCCGTGGACCACGCTGTTTCTTGACGGCAATCACGAGAACTATGACATGCTCGACCGTTTTCCCACCTCTGATTGGCGTGGCGGCAAGGTCTCGCGCATTCCCGGTACCAAGCACATCATTCACCTGCTGCGTGGGCAGGTGTACGAGATGGGAAAGTTTGGCCGATGGTTCTGCATGGGCGGCGCACCCTCGCATGACATTGGCGGGCGTATCGAGGGCAAGTCTTGGTGGCGCCGCGAGCTTCCCAGCCAAAAGGAGTACGATGACGCGGTTGCCAACCTCGAGCGGGTGAACTGGCAGGTTGACTACGTCTTCACGCATGAGGTTCCGCGCAGGCTGCGTCGCTTTGCCATGGCGCGCCACTACGATCCCACGCGTGAGCAGGACGACGAGCTTACGGCCTTTCTCCAGATGGTTGATGACCATTTGGATAAAAGCTACCTCAAGATATGGTATGCCGGCCATTATCACGATGACATCGTGCTGCGCGACAAGCAGCATGTAGAGCTTTATCAACAAATTGTCGAGCTAGGGCAGCTTCCCGATGGCAGCGTGCACCGTCATCTGGCCTACTGCAAAGAATCGTGGATTGGTATCGAGGGCATCAGCAAGCGTTACCGCGAATGGGTGCTTTGTAGGCGCATTGAGGGCTGCACCATTACGTGGGAGGATAACGAGAACATCAGGCTGGCCACAGACAGCATGTTTGGGCGCATGACCTTCTTCCATCAAAAGGATGGCCCCGAGGTTGTCGAGATGCGCATTGCGCGCAAGACTGACGGCGCCCCAATGTTCCGCGTGCGTTTTGAGCTCACCGACGAGCTGCGTGCCCAAGAGCTCTTCTTAGAGATGGCTGCCGTGCTTGAGGAAGCCGACCTGCGTGGCACAACACGCGTGCTTCTGTGCTGCGCGGCAGGCGTCACCACCACCATCTACGAGAACAGGCTTCGTGCGCTTGCCGAGCAGCTCTCGCTGCACTATGACTTCCATGCAAAGCCGCTTGACGATGCCATCCTAAAGGGCGAGACCTACGATGTGGTCATGGTGGCTCCCCAGATGGGCTATCGCTACAACGATGCCATCAAGGCGTTCCCCAATGCCACGGTCATCGAGATTCCTGGCGACATCTTTGCGCGCTTTGACGTACGGGCAACGCTCGACATTCTCATTGATGCCATGTCGGAGGGTATCTGGCCTGACCTGCCGTCCAAAGACGCGCAGATTGTGCGTCCCATTGACTCGTCCAAAGACGTCATGGTGGTGTCGGTCTTCAACCGTGCGCACTCCATGGTCATTGGGTACCGCATCTTTACAAGCGAGGGCGTTGTGCTCGATAGCATGGTGTATAAGCGCCACGTTGACTTCCGTGACATTCAGGATGTGATTGCCACCGTAAAGTTTGATGGTTGGGACGCTCACGACCTTGATGCGGTGGGCATTGTGCTTCCGGGAGTGATCAACCGACTCTCGGTGTCGCTGCCTACAGACGACATTCGCGATTACGATCTTGGCCGCGAGCTTGAGAAGAAGTATGGCATAGAGGTATACGTGGACAACAACGCCAACGCAGCGGCCATGGGTGCCTACATGGGGCAGACTGACTACGACAGCGTGGCTTTCTATATCCATCGTACGGGCATGGCGTTGCCCGGTTTGGGTCTGGTGGTTGATGGGCACTTGGTAAAGGGCCGCAACAACTTTGCCGGAGAGATTGCGCACATAGCGCCCCTCTTCAAGTTCTCAGGAAAGATGAAAGAGATGGTATGGACCTACGAGGGCATGACCGAGGTTGTGTCGTGCTTCCTTGCAACTACCATCTGCAATGCCTCGCCCGATGCGATCTTTGTCTCGTGTCACCTTACCAATGACATGGACGCACTCCACGACGAGCTGGCCAAGACCATTCCCGAGCAGTATCTGCCCGACCTCTTCTGGATTGACGACCAACGTGAGCTCATCTATCTGGGCGAGCTAGCGCTCTGCATCGAGAAGCTCACCCATCCGCGCCCGCACCGAAAGTGGTGATGGCATCTCTCCGCTCATTTGGGTCTATGAAAAAGGTTCGTCTCCCATCTAGGCCACATGGATGGGAGACGGTCTTTTTCACAGGTGGAGCTGATCTAGACAGGCGCTATGACGTGAAGCTGGAATAGGCAGTCTTTGCGCTCACTCCGGGCAGGTTGCCCACCTTGCCGGCAAGTGCCGAGATGATATCCTGCGGGGCATCGATGGCAATGCTGATGACGCTGATGTCCTTGGCGCGATAGGGGATGCCCATGCGGCCAATGATGTGCGAGCGGTACACGTGCAGGATATCGTTGAGCTGGTCAATCGAGTCTGCGTTCTCTACGATGATGCCAATAACGGCTACGCGCGTATCCATAAAACACCCTTTCCCAAGAAGCATGCGGTCAATTGCGATGCTGAGGTCCAGATACGAGGAAAGTGTATCACTATAAAAACAACTGCTTGTGGCAAAGCAATAGGATGAGCGCTACAGTAGTAAAGATATCTAGGAGTTGCGGGAGGAGTGCATAATCATGCTCAGACGGCTCAACCAGAATCTGAGGGCCTTGATTGCGTTGGCGATGGTCGGCGTTCTCTGTCTGGTCGTTATGTCCGCATGCTCGTCGGACACCACGCCGAAGAGCACCGATGCCACAAGCGTGACGCCCGAAGGCGACGCACCGCTTCAGGTTAACGTGGCGCTTGCTAGCGGTCCAATCTCGGTGGGCATGGCTTCTTTTGTCAGCGAGGCGCAACAGGGCAAGCTGTCACAGGACTACCATGTGGCCGTTGTGACCAGCTCCGAACAGATTGCCCCCGCAGTCGAAGAGGGGCAGGTAGACATAGCGGTAGTTACGCCCAGCATTGCCTCAAAGCTCTACAACGAGACCGATGGCAACGTGATGGTTGTGAGCATAGACTCTCTGGGAGCGCTGGGAGTGGTAACGGGAAACAAGAAGATTAGGCGTTGGGCCGATCTTGCCGGAAAGACGGTGTACATGACCGACGAAGGGTCGGTTTCAGAGTTCGTTGTGGACTATCTGCTTGAGTCAGTAGGCATAGCGGACAAGGTCGACATTGTCTATAAGCCAGATTCGGTCGGGGTGGCGGCAATGCTGCGCTCGGAGCGCAACGCTGTTGGCATACTCTCGCAGCCCTATGCCGCAGTCTTTCGTGCAGAGGTAAAGGACAAAGAAGTGCGCCAGGTCATGGATGTGAGCAAGGAATGGGACGAGACGGTCTCTGATGCCTCGAGGTTCGTGGGTGGCGTGACCGTTGTGCGTAAGGACTTTGCCAAGGAGAACCCAGGCGTGATCGAGGCTTTCTTGGAGGAACAGGCTGCATCTGTCGAGCTTGCAGCCGTTGACCCCTACAGCGTGCTCGAGCTGATTCCTGCCGCTGGCATCATGGATGCCGAGATGACCACCGAGGTATCGGTTAGGGCATGCCACCCAGAGTTCATAACGGGCAAGGACATGCGTGCCGCACTTGCCGACTACCTCAATGTGCTCTATAACGCCAATCCCTCTGCTCTGGGTGGATACCTGCCATCTGGCGACTTCTACTACGGCGTCTGATCCGGCTCACAAAGGGCTTTGTGGGGAGCCCTTCGGAACCCCTCCTAGGTCCTATCGGTCCGGCTCGTCCTCCAGCGAGCGAATGACGCCAGCCACTACATCGTCACTGCCAAAGGCGGAAATGATGTGGGCAAAGGTCCGGGCGACTGGAAATACCTCGGCATCAAGCGCGGCACGCGCGCAGTCAAAAAAGAGCGTGGAGGTCTGCTCGGTGGGGGCCAGCGGAATGTCGTGCGCCTCGAGTATTGCCTCCAGCTCTTCTGTGGAGCTATCTGCTTGCTGCAAGGCATCGGGGTTCTGCAGATAGAGCACTGAAAGCTCCATGGCCAACATGGGTATCGCCTGTGGCAGAAAGCGCATGGCGTACTGGTAGCAAGCCTGCGTTGCCGCCAAGTTGCCACGTTTCCACTGGAAGAAAGCCATGCGGTAGTAGGCATACCCAAGCCCCTGGGGCTCGTAGGCAAACTCGAGCAGCTCGCAGAGGCACCGCACGGCATCGTCATCGCGGCCAAGCACCTCAAGGCACTTGACGGCGTGCAGGCGTGCGCGCGCATCAAGCGGAGCAAGCTCAAGCAGGCGTTCGGCATGGGCAAGCGCCTCGTCATGTGCCCCCAGCATCAGGGAGGTCATGGAAACAAGCAGATGGGCCTCGTAGTAGGCGTTGGGAACAAGCATGATGCTGCGCGTCTCGCCCCCATCTGCCTGAAGGCGGTTGTACAGGGCACGCTCGACATACGAGTTGAAGTACCTATAGGCAACGGTTGCAGAGTCATCATAGGTGCCAACCTCGTCAATGCGAGCGAGTATGGGTGCGATCGCCCGGTGAGCCTCTTCAAGCTTCTGTCCCATGAGCAGCTCTTTGGAGCGGTCGCATGCTCTGGTAAGCGCATCACCACGCACAAACTCTTCGCCCACGCTCAGTGCATCGGGCTTGAGGCTTCCCTCCACAAGGCCGCGCACCACGCGCTCGGAGGCCTCGCGTACGGTTGGGTCGGGATCATCGCCGGCAAGCTCCATAACGGCCTTGACGTTCTTTTGCGTTGCGCTCGCGTCATCCTCGGGGGCAAGGTGCATCATGATGGCGTTTGCCACCAGCGTGCGCCCATCGCTCTCCTCAATGGCGAGGCCCGATACGTGATCGGTGCCGAGCGACTGTGCAACGTGGCCCTCAAGGCGCCTAGACGAGAGCGAGACAGGAAGGTAGCGCCTTGTGGGGCAAAAGCGCTCTTGTTCTAAGTGGAAGCCTTGGCGCACTGGTCGGAGCCAGCCATCTTCGTAACGCATGACGGGGGCAAAGCTACGGTAGGTCTCGGATAGCTCGCCGGGATTGGATAGGTCAATGCGGGCAAAGCGCCAGCGGTCAAAGTCTACCGAGAGATAGCAGGTACGCCGCTTTGGCGTTTCCAGAATGGCCGCCACCCACACGTGGCGGATGTGTGACGAGCATCTAAAGGCGCTTGCTGCCAAAAGCAGCCCCAGCCGCAGGGCGTAATCGGCTGCCGCCTGTTGGCGCATGTCGCCCGTGCTGGGCACGATACCCAAGCCATCCACATAGCATGATGAGGAAAAGAGCTCTGCCGGTGTGAAGTCAAACTCTATGGCAACGTTTCCGTCGGCCACGTTGGTGCGATAGCGCGCCGTTAGTCGATGCGGGAGTTGCAAGGTCTCTATGGCATGAGAGATGCCATAGCGCACAGACCACTCACCTTCGGGCCAGCTGTCCGTGTCCGCCAGACTGTGCGGCTCGTCTATAGGCTGGGCCTGTGCCACAATCGATCGGGCAAGGCCTTGGTTGAGCAAGTACGCTTCATGCATGGTGGCTGTGGGTGCAAGCGAGGAGCAGGCAAAGCGTATGGCGTTAAGGGCCGCCTCGAGCCTTAGGATGCGCTGTCGTGCGGGATAAGAAATGCTCGTCTCTTCGTGGCGCAGGTAGAGGATGCGTGAGAGATGAGGCCTTACAACGCTGAGCGCAGGAAGCTCGATGTCTTTGTCAAAGAGCCCCGCCTCTTCGAGCATGCGAGCTGCGTAGCGCTCCAGATCGCAGGGAGCGGGCTTGGCATTGGGCGCATCAGGATCTGCCTTGGCCTCGCGAGTGCGAATGTCACCCACAAAGCGTTTGAGCTCGGCCAAAGGATTGCTGCTGGCAACAAGCTGATCCGAGAGCGCCGCGAAGTCGAGCGTAGAGACTGCGGGAGCCTCATCAGCCAAGGTGGTGGGGGAGCTTGATGTTGGCTGTGGTGGGGCTGGAAAATCGGCGGGCTCCTCAATGCTGGGCGGAAGTGGTGCGGGCGTTTGCTCGCTTGGCGTTGGAACAACGGGCTCTTCCAAGAGCTTTTCTGCTGACTTGCTGGTGTGCGCTGTTGGGGCAGGGGCATCTGGCTTGGCAAGTGGCTCTTGTGTGACAGCAAGCAGGGCGCGCACAAGGCGTACATGCAGTATGGAAATCATGGCCAAAAGACAAAGAGCGGCGATGGCCCCGCAAGCGGCAGGAAACGACCTGCTCTCAAGGGCAACGGCCACGCAGCCAACCA
>JAFWLX010000118.1 GCA_017510875.1 Atopobiaceae bacterium
AAAGCGGGAGCACCGAATCGGCACCCACCTACTTCCAGATTGAAGCTGACGTACGCGATTTTAAGCTTGACCAGGCCGTATCGGTTGTCTCGTCCGATCCTCTTACGGCGTTGTATAACGAGACAAAGAGCCTCCACGGCCTCTCTGAGGAGACCTCCAAAGAGCTTGACACCTTTATCGAGAAGCTCGAAGACCTTCGCACCCACACTGATGAGGCCGGGCAAGACGCCGAGAACCTTGCAAACGACCTCTCCATTGTGAACCAGGTTGCCAGTCAGCTGACCATTGTGTCATCTGAGCTAGACTCAAACAGGGCAAACATTGACACCGTCATCACCACTGCCGACAACACCGCCGCACAAGCGCGCGAGGCCGAAAACATCGCACAAGGGTTTATCGACTCAATCTACTCTATGGATAGCCTAAGCGAGGATCAGAAGGCGCAGATCATCGACGCTTGGAATGCACAGGGTGTAAGCTCCGCCCTCGCACAGGTTGACGAGAGCGCCCAGACGGTCAGGGACGCCGGCTCGCAGCTTAGCTTTGCTAACACCATACAGTCAGCCAACGACCTAAGGGGCATCGATTTCGAGGGCATCAGCCAAATGGGGCAGGGACCTTTCCGAGAAGCTGCGACTTATGCTTGAGGAAGAGTTTAGCGAGCCCTTTACCGATGACGAGGTTGTTGCCGACGACGACGAGACCATCTTTGGCGGCATTACCCGACTGAAGAGAGACCTTGAGGAGGGTAAAAACGACCAACCGGCGCTGTCTGAAACCTTAGCGGGCGGCCTTTCCAGTGACGTACTGCTTCTCCAGCCGCAGGCCGACGAGTCCGACGACAGCTCTGCCAAGCGGGCCAACAGTGTCAAGGCAACCGTCACCAAGAAGGGTGCCAACTCCACCATTGTTGCTGACGTTGCCCTCAAGATTGACGGGGCCCTTGCCGAGCTGGCAGGTAGCGAGGACGCCCCTGCTGTCGAGAAGGACACCTACACCAACTACGGCGGCATCTTGGACGGAACTCCCGGCTCAGTCGAGTTTGTGTTCAACACCGCATCAATCGGGTAGTTTGGATTAAGACATAATCCTTTAGAAGTGGAACACTTTCCCGGAAGGTGTTCCGCTTTTTTGGCTGTCGGAAGGGCCTCAGGGGCAGCCCTGAGAGGGCGGATTGCGGTACTAGCCTCCGCAGATACCGCAGGGGTGACGGCCCATTGCCTCGGCCTCTGACAGCGTCACCCACTCCATAGAACGCGCCTCGGTAAGCCCCTTGCAGCTCTCGTCGTGATGGTATGCCTTGCCCGAACCGGTAACCACAACCATGCGCTCGTTTGCATCCACGTTTGTCTCTGCTTCTTTTGCCTCATCACTGACAGCATCCCCACCCGTTGTGGAAAATGACCCAGCTGCATAGTCAATGTCAAAGCCCTTGGCTGCGTTGTACACCTCAATGCGCTGATCGAGCGACCCATCACTCGAACGCAGGTCAACAAGCACGCTGCGAGCCACCAACTCGTCTCCCTCAAAGACCGGGACGGCCGAATAATACACGGTTCCCTCGCGGTGCCGCTCAAGCCAGTCTCGCGCAAGCCCCTCGCCATAGGCCATGCCGCCGTCGTATCCCACAACGTTTGCCCCTACGTTTTGGGTTCGTGTTGCCGTGATCAGGTTATGTGCCTCATCATCGCCGCCCAACGACTTTGCCACAAGGTGAGAGCGATTAAACAACTGTCCGTGGTAGATGTTGCCATCGGGCATGGCAATGTCAACCTCTTGGTTATGGCCCCATCCCGTAGGTGTCACGTCAGCCAAGCTCTCGCGATCGCGCGCACGCCCGGCTGTCATTGAGTCGTAAGTGACGTGTGCCACAGCTCCCGTAGCACGACCAAGCTCGTCAAGCGGACCATACACAACGGTTCCCGCCTGAGGCCACTGCCCCACCACAGCTGGACCCACCACGCGATAGTAGTTTGGGCTCTCCGCCTCGTTCCAGACGGTGTATCCAGTGTCTTGTACGAGAGGTAACGAGTTTCCTTCTGTACTAAAAGCAGTTGGCAACAGGATCTGGGAAGATGACGCCTCGCTGGCCTTACGCCTTGAGACAAACGTGCCCACGGCAAAGCCAAGCGCGAGCGCCCACAGCAATACCACGAGTTTCTTGAGTAGTTTTCTCATCATGTATGGCACCTAAGTACGCGATTAATAGAGCGTTCCATTTCTTGCTATATACAGCGATATGCCAAAGTGGCGGCTGCCCCTCTTTTTTGCCGCCTTGTCGAGCAACTCCACCGTAGGGCGCATGGCCTCCTCATAAGGCGTACCTCCCAACAGCGACTCAGCAAGCATGCGTGCCGAAGATAGCGCTTGCGCTCACTATACCCAACCTTAGCCCAGTGTTCCGCGCATCTTGAGTTTTATGTTGTCATCACCTGGTTTGGCGGCGAGCCATTGTTGGCAACCGACGTAATAGAATCGCTCTCGCCACGGCTTATTGCAGTCGCTGAGAAGAGAGGCTGCGCATACGACGCATGGATCTTTACCAACGGCTACCTGCTCTCTCAGGAGGTTGTTGACCTGCTTGGACGTTGTCGGATTGGGCACGTGCACATTCCCCTTGACGGCATTAGGGAGAACAACGACGCCATGCGTCGCCTTGTGGGCGGCGGGCCCACGTTTGACCGCATCGTAGAGAACCTTGCCCTGCTTAAGCCGCCAATCAAGACACTCATCCGTGGCAATACGCATAAGGGCAACGTGGCTCAGCTTGACGAGCTTAAGGAGCTTGTAACCAAAAGGGCTAGAGAAACGGGCAACAGGCTCGACTTCTATGCTGCATCCTTGGTAGACACAAGCTCTCGCGATGACCCCAACGAGCAGATGGCTGCCTACGCCTTTGACGGCATCGAGGTGAGCCTGCGCCTGGAGGCCCGGCACGTCCCTGTAGGCAAAGACCACTCTTGCGTGGCACAGAACCTATGGATGGTTGCCATAGACGATGAGGGCTATCTCTACAAGTGTGGTGGCAAGCTGTGCGGACAGCCAAAGTTTGCCTACGGAACCGCGCACAGCTGGGACCCCGCACTTCCCTTGGCAACGGCGAGCAACCCCGATATGCTCAGCAGGTTTCTTAACACCGGCACGCCCGAGCCCGGCGATGCGTGCTACGAGTGCGAGTGGCTCCCCATGTGCGGCGGTGGCTGCCCGCAGCTCCGTCTGTTTGGCAAGCACAAGTGCCCGCCGTACCGTGCCGAGCCAGAGCGCTTGGTGCTTGCAATACACGCACGAAAGCATCGCTAGGTTCCATTGGCAGATTGGCAACCTTCTAGTTCGACTGCATGGGACTAGAAATACAGTTGCGAAATCTGGGGCAACAGCTCTTCAAGCTGCTGAGCGTAGCATAAGAGTCTGTTGCGCTGCCAATTGTGCAGATTGTCGGGCTTAGACACTGTCATGCGGTAGGCAACGCAGCAGATCTCCATCTCGGCTAGCACAGCCAACCGCTGATCAATTGATGCGAGCTCTTCTTGGCCAACCCCATCAAAGTAGCCGGCAAGCATGGCGTTCCATAGGGCACGAGAAGTCTCTTTGGCCTGATCCTCCGCCAACCCCATCCGTTGAGCCTCACGGATGGCGTTAAACAGCATGCGCGAGCGCGCAACAGCAAGATCGAACACCGGATGCCCAAAGCCGGTAGACTCCATATCGATAAGGG
>JAFWLX010000119.1 GCA_017510875.1 Atopobiaceae bacterium
ACCGAGCTCCAGACGCCGGGCGTGCAGGGTTCCAGTGGCATTTGCATCTTCGACCTCAAGATGGTCTCCACAGGCCTTACCGAGAACGCCGCCAAGCGTGCGGGCAAGGAGGTGCTCACCACGTCGGTGACCGCTTGCCAAAAGGCGCCGTTCATTGAGCATGACAACCCCGATACCACCATCAAGATCGTCTATGACAAGGAAACGCGCGCCATACTTGGTGCTCAGCTGGCTTCCACCTATGACATGAGCGGCAACATCAACATGTTCAGCTTGGCAGTGCAAAAGGGAGTGACCATCGATGAGCTGGCTCTGCTCGACATCTTCTTCCTGCCGCACTTCAATGCGCCGTACAACTACATGACCGTGGCGGCGCTCTCGGCCGAGTAACAACGCGCGATAATGCTAACAAGGGGCGCTGCGGATAACCGTGGCGTCCTTTTTTATGCCGTGCCCGCGTCTGCCACCAGTAACAGTTACGCGTGGCAGACGTGTGGCAGGTAACGAAAGACTGTCCTAAATATGATATTGGGTAGTAAAAAGGATAATAGGGGTATATAATTACCCAAAATGAAGGCATTAGAGTTCATTCTGGGAAATTATATATTCGGATGTGTAAAATGGGTTTTGTCGGTCGTGAGAAAGAAATGCGCCTGATCGATCGGTGCTGCGAAAGCGGGAGGCCGGAATTTGTTGCCATATACGGCAGGCGGCGCGTGGGAAAAACACTCCTTGTTAGGAAATACTTTGTGGACGGATTCTCGTTTTATGCCACCGGCATAGCCGAGAAGAACATGAAAGTCCAGCTTAAGGTATTTAATCTTAGTCTTATTGAATATGGCTCTTCGGACCGAAGTATCCCGGCGGACTGGTTCGAGGCTTTCACGCGACTAAAGACGCTGCTTCAGGAGGATGGCGTGCGACGTGACCGAGCCAGTGGTCGTCGCGTGGTGTTCCTCGATGAGCTTCCTTGGTTCGACACACCACGCTCGAGCTTCAAGGCGGCACTCGACTGGTTCTGGAACGGGTGGGCCTCGAACTGTAAAGACCTCATGCTTGTCGTGTGTGGTTCCGCAACGTCCTGGATGCTCGACAATCTCGTTGACGATCACGGTGGCTTCTACAACAGAGTCACTCGGCAGATTCATCTCATGCCGTTTACCCTCGCCGAGACAGAGCAGTTGTTCCTTTCGAACCGCGTTGCGCTTCCGCGCCAACAGGTGATCGAAGCCTACATGGTGTTTGGGGGAATACCTCACTACCTCAACCTCGTCGATAGACGTAGCAGTCTGGCACAAAACGTTGACCAGCTCTGCTTCCAGCCTACAGGTGAGCTTCAACACGAATGCGACCGCCTGTTTAGGTCGCTGTTCAAGCATGCAGATATCTATGAGGCCATCATTAGCGAACTCTCGGAGAGGCTCATAGGAAAGACACGTGTGGAGCTCGCCTCGGCGGAAGGCATAGGCGGAGGCAAGAGGCTCACCAAAGCGCTCAGAGAGCTCGAACAATGCGGTTTTATTCGAAAATACCAAAACTATAGAGCAAACAAGAACGGGCACTTTTACCAGCTTGTTGATCCGTTTACCCTATTCAGCTGGCGGCTCATGAGACGGGGGACGACTGATTCGTGGACGGAGTATCGCGGTACGCCAAGCTATTTTGCTTGGGTGGGCCACGCTTTCGAGCTCGTGTGCCTTCTCCATGTGAGACAGCTTAAGCATGCTCTTGGAATTGCTGGGGTTCAGACCAAAGAAAGCGCTTGGCGTAGTAGGGAAAACACACCCGGAGCGCAGGTGGACTTGCTCATCGACCGTAGAGACGGCGTCATTGATCTATGCGAGATGAAGTATTCCGGTTCTGAGTTCGTTATAGATGCGGACTATGCGCGCAAGCTGAACAGAAAGCTTGAGACGTTCGTTCGCGAGGAGCACCCAAAGAAGGCGCTTCACCTTGTGATGGTGACTTCAAACGGCGTGGCACACAACGCGCACTATGACGTGCTGACAGATGACATTGGACCAGATGCGCTCTTTGCTGAGTAGCGCGGACGATGCAACTCTCCGTTCCCGATATTACGCCCGGAGAAGGGCGACGAGGGCGTCAACGTCCTCGTCGCGCGTTGCCCAACTCGTCGCGATGCGCACCATGGTGTGGGCTTCGTCCGGGCGCTCCCAAAACGACAGATCCACACGCTCGGACAAGGCGCGGTATGTCTCGTTGGGCAGTATCGCGAACACCTGGTTTGTCTGAGGAGTCGCAGCCAGGAATCCACGCTCGGCAAGTGCCTGCGCTATGCGCGCTGCCTGCTGGTTGGCGCCTTCTCCAATGCGCAGATAGAGATCGTCCCGAAGAAGCGCGCCAAACTGCGCGCCTATTGCCCAGCCTTTGGCCAGCAGTGCGCCGTGTTGCTTTATGAGCGTGAACAAGTGGGGGACCAAACCGGCCTGTGGCACCACCACGGCTTCGCCAAAGAGTGCCCCGCACTTGGTACCGCCGATATAGAATGCGTCGGCGAGGCGGGCGATGTCGGCGAGCGACGCATTGTCTTGCGTGCTGGCGAGCGCGTAGGCAAGGCGCGCCCCGTCCACGTACACGTGCATGCCATGTGCGTGCGCCGCATGGCTTATGTCTTCGAGCTCCTCGAGCGTGTAGATGGTGCCCAGTTCCGTGGGCTGTGAGAGGTACACCAAACCGGGCATCACCATGTGGTCTCGGTTCTCGTCCTTTAGGTATTGCGTAGCAAGGCCTTCTATCTGGGCGGCGCTTATCTTGCCGTCGCGCGCGGGAAGCGTGAGTACCTTGTGGCCGCCCGCCTCGATGGCGCCCGCCTCGTGGCTCGCCACGTGTCCGGTGTCCGCCGCCACGACGCCTTGATAGGGGGCAAGCAGCACGTCAATCATCGTGGCGTTTGCCTGGGTTCCGCCGGAGAGGAAATGAACCTCAGCCTGCGGCGCGTCGCATGCGTGGCGAATAAGCTCACGCGCCTCCTCGCTCATGTGGTCCGTACCATAGCCAGACATGGGCTGGCCTGCGGTCTGGGCAAGTGCGGCAAGCACGCTTGGATGCGCGCTCTCCATATAGTCGGAGGCGAAGGGAAGCTTGGCAAAGGACGATGTGCTCATGACTGCTCCAAACGGCGTTGCGGACTCATGCTAGG
>JAFWLX010000120.1 GCA_017510875.1 Atopobiaceae bacterium
CGACAGGTAAATTGCGACGCCCTGGATGGGGATATAAAAACATCCAGCTTTTCTGTCAGCAAATCGTGACAAACAAGCCGCTCGAAACCGATTGGACCCAGGCAATCGTTTTCGAGCGGCTTGTTTGTCAAAGAACACTGACAAAAAAGCTGGATGTTTTTATATCGATGCCATAAAGCTCAGGCTGCGACACGCAAGCCGCCTAATGTCCCATGTCAGCACCGCCGTCCGTCTGACTCATGGCGATTACCGTGCAGACCGTCAGAGTCACCGCCTATTGCTGTTTCATATGGCCGTTACTTCCCGCCCCAGCACAGGCTGTTGATGTAGTCGGTTAGGGCCGGACGATCATAGAACTGATCCGGCTTGGTGAGCACAAAGTCGGGGTCTGCGCCTCGGTCGATGTCATAGAAGGAGCCGTTCTTAAGGAAGGACAGGCGCCGTGGAGCCGAGATCTGGAACGAGGTGCCCCAGGCCGACGAGATGGGCTGCACATTACAGGCGCCGCCGCCAGAGGTGCGGCCCAACAGCGTGACCCTGCCGGACTCCTTGAACATGCAGGGCACGAGGTTGGCGCATGAGAAGCTAAAGGGCGAAATCAGGCAGAACAGGTTCTTGTCCGTGACGGTATCGCCCTCGTCAAACTTGCTGTCGCGGCTTGCGTCGCAACGATAGGTCGAGGTGCACATTGCGCCGGTCATGCAGTCCTTTGTCCCGATGGCCGCCTCGCCCAGGAACCAGGCAATGAGGAATATGGCGCAGTCCGCGTCTCCGCCAGCATTGCAGCTAAGGTCGACGACCACGTTCTCGATGGGGCTGTTCTCGCGATGGATCTGCTTGTGGGCCTTCATTGCAGCCACGATTAGGTACTTGCCGTTGAAGTAGAGGGTGGGGCCGTTGGCGGGCGCCACGATGAAGTCGGCCAACGTCTGCAACGGGATAAGATAGAGGCCGTCCTGATGGACCAACTTGATGCCGTAGTCGCCCAGGGGGAGCGTGAGGTCGTTGCCGTAGCGCGTGAAGGAGTCCCTACTGAGCTTCTTCAGAAGGGAGGGCTCTCCGGCGTTGCTGAAGGTCACCGCCCTGCCCTGCCCGTGGCCAGTAACCTGTGACGGCCTTGTGAGGACCACCAATCTCTGACCATTATTTCTCACATTGTGCAAAAATACACACTATGTGAACTATTGCACATTGCGAGAAAGAACGGTTATGGAACAGGTGCTTGAGACTCCACGCGTTGACCGGCGTACAGCCCGTACACGCAAGGCGTTGCGCGATGCTCTTGCAGATGAGATCTTGGCTACCGGCGACCTCTCTCAGGTAACGGTGACGGCCGTTGCCGACCGCGCCGGCATCACGCGTCGCACCTTCTACTCCCACTACAAAGACATCCCCGCGCTCGTACGATCCATCGAGGATGAGGCAGTGGCCGACCTCAGCGAACTTGTGCGCAGCATATCGGGCGTTACGCTCGACGAGCTTGAGCGCGAATTGGGCCACTTTGGCCCCTGTCCTGGCTCGGAGGAGGTGCTTGCCTACTTCAAGCGCGACGCTCGACTGTTTGGGGCCCTTTTAGGCGAGGGGGGAGATCCTGCCTTTGCCGAGCGTCTCAAGGACATGGTGCGCAACGTGGTACAACGCCGTGCCCACGAGGGCTTTACGCCCATACAGATGTCGCCTGTTGCCGAGTCGGTGTTTGACTACTACCTCACCTTTGTCATCTCGGCCGAGGTGGGTGTTGTGGTGCGCTGGCTTACCACCGGTGCGCGTGAGCCCGTGGAGGTAATGGCACGCATGATGACTGCGCTGCTATTTGTGCGTCCCGGTGACCTGTACGGTCGTCCTATCAACTTTGATGTTCCCGCTATGGCTGCATGTGCCGCAGGTCTTGAGAAGGAGCTGAAAAATGTCAGCTAGATACAATGCATCCCATAAGGCACAGGCTCAGGCAAAGCGCCCCATCCATCTGGTGCAAAACGGTGCCGAGCTCTCTCCGCGCTCTCCTGTCGATCTGAGCCATGCGCACCTGCGCCTGGGCATTGACGTAGGCTCGACTACGGTCAAGCTTGCCGTGATAGATGACAACAACAACCTCATCTATGCCAACTACGAGCGCCACCACACCGACATCCGCGCTACGGCAAAGGACCTCTTTGCACGCGCGCGCAAGGTTATTGGCGATGTGCCCATGCGCGTGTCCATCACCGGATCTGGCGGCATGCTGCTTGCCACATGGCTTGACCTTGAATTTGTGCAAGAGGTCATTGCCTCCAAGCGCGCCGTCGAGACGCTCATTCCGCAGACCGACTGTGCCATCGAGCTTGGTGGCGAGGACGCCAAGATCATCTACTTTGACAATGGCATCGAGCAGCGTATGAACGGAACCTGCGCTGGCGGTACGGGCGCCTTCATCGACCAGATGGCCTCGCTGCTCAAGACCGACGCTGCGGGCCTCAACGAGCTTGCGCGCGACTACCAGC
Source organism: Atopobiaceae bacterium (assembly GCA_017510875.1). Classification (GTDB taxonomy): domain Bacteria; phylum Actinomycetota; class Coriobacteriia; order Coriobacteriales; family Atopobiaceae; genus UBA1367. The sequence goes on from JAFWLX010000120.1 coordinate 2,481, forward strand.
ATATCTATCCCATAGCAAGCCGTTGTGGCGTGTTTGCCAAGTCGGACGTGCAGCCACTGCTCAACGAGGGTGCGGCCCCTGAAGACATTGCGGCGTCCATCTTCCAGGCTGTGGCAAACCAGACGGTCTCGGGCCTGGCCTGCGGACATCCCATCCGCGGATACGTGGCCTTCCTCGGTGGGCCACTGCAGTATCTCTCCGAGCTTCGCGAGCGTTTTTACGAGACGCTTCAGCTTGACGAGGATCACCGCATTGTGCCCGAGAACGCGCACCTATTTGTGGCAACCGGTGCCGCGCTGGCGGGCGAGAGCGAGCGCTACGTTACCTTTAGCGAGGTAATCATGCTACTCGAAAACCTGCGCGATGCGCAGGGCTCGGAAGTCGCACGTCTTGACCCGCTCTTTGAGGGTGACGAGGACTATGCCGAGTTCAAAGACCGCCACGACCTTGAGGTGGTTCCAAAGGGCAACTTGGAAGACTACCGGGGTCGCGTGTTCATTGGCATCGACGCCGGCTCGACAACCATGAAGGCCGCCGTGGTGGGTGAGAGAGGCGAGCTTCTCTACACCTGGTACGATGTGAACAACGGCGACGTGCTGGGCACCGCCCGCAGGATTATGGACGACATCTTTGACCATTTGCCTGAGGGTTGCGTGATAGGGCATGTGACTACCACCGGTTACGGCGAGCAGATTCTTATAGAGGCCCTGCAGGCAGACTCCGGCGAGATAGAGACGGTGGCGCACCTGCGCGGCGCCCAGGCCTTTGTCCCCAATGTTGAGTTCATCCTTGACATTGGCGGCCAGGACATGAAGTGTCTGCAGGTTAAGGATGGCGTCATCGAGCATATCATGCTCAACGAGGCATGCTCGAGCGGCTGTGGGTCGTTTATTGCCAGCTTTGCCGACTCCATGGGTATGACCGTGCAGGAGTTTGCCCGCGAGGCCGTGCATGCGTCGCGTCCGGTTGACTTGGGTAGCCGTTGCACCGTGTTCATGAACTCGCGCGTGAAGCAGGCGCAAAAGGAGGGCGCGACCATTGGCGACGTGGCGGCCGGCCTCTCGTACTCGGTCATCAAGAATGCCCTGTTCAAGGTCATCAAGCTGCGCGACTACAACGAGATTGGCACCGACGTGGTGGTGCAGGGTGGCACCTTTATGAGCGATGCCACGTTGCGTGCCTTTGAGCTGCTGGTAGGCAGAAACGTCATTCGCCCCGACATTGCTGGCGTGATGGGTGCCTATGGTGCAGCGCTCTTGGCGCGCGACCGCGCCGCAGACCACGGTGTCTCGCAGCTGCTTACGCGCGAGGAGATTGACAATCTGCAGGTACGGCAGCGCCAGGCTCACTGTGGGCGCTGCTCCAACAACTGTCTGCTTACCATCAACGACTTTGGTGGTGGCCGTCGCTACATTACGGGCAACCGCTGCGAGAAAGGTGCAGGCAAGGTGCGCTCCGAGGCCGAGCAGGCACCCAACGTCTTCAAGTTCAAGAACAAGCTGCTCTTTGACCGCGAAGTGCTTGATCCAGACACCGCTCCGCGCGGTACGGTGGGCATCCCGCGCGCGCTCAACATGTACGAGAACTACCCGTTCTGGCATGCGTTCTTTACACATCTGGGCTTCTCGGTGGTGCTTTCGGATCAAACGAACAAGCATACCTACGAGGCCGGCATCGAGTCAATGCCCTCCGAGTCGGTGTGCTATCCCGCCAAGTTGAGCCACGGCCATGTAGAGAACCTTATTGCCAAGGATCCCGACTTCATCTGGATGCCCTGCGTGCGGTGGGAGCGTACAGAAGACGAGAAGACTACCAACCACTACAACTGCCCCATCGTGATGAGCTATCCGCAGACGCTGCAGCTTAATATGGACACGCTTGCCGACGGACAGGTGGAGTACCTGGCGCCGTTCTTGCCCTACGACAACAAGGCCGAGCTCAAGCGCCGCCTGTATGAGGTGCTCACCGTTGAGCGCGTGCAGGACGCCGAGCAGGGCAAGGGCCGCGTGCGCGGCAAGCGTATCACGCGCGCCGAGGTAGACGCTGCCGTCAACGCCGCCTGGGAGGCCGATATCGAGTTCAAGGAGCAGATGCGGCGCAAGGGTGACGAGGTGCTTGCCTGGATGGAGCGCAACGACCGCCACGGCATCGTGCTGGCAGGCCGCCCCTACCACAACGACCCAGAGGTCAACCATGCCATCCCCGAGCTGGTATGCGGCTTTGGCTTTGCGGTGCTCACCGAGGACAGCGTGGCACACAAGGTTGAGCCCGAGCGCCCGCTGCGCGTGGTGGACCAGTGGATGTTCCACTCGCGCCTGTATCGTGCCGCGCGCTTTGTGGCCATGCGCAACGACCTTGACCTTGTGCAACTCAACAGCTTTGGTTGCGGTCTTGATGC
>JAFWLX010000121.1 GCA_017510875.1 Atopobiaceae bacterium
CAGCCATGGCAACCACAACCGAGGCGGCAACCTTCATGCAGTCAAGGACAAAGGTGGCAGGACCGGCATATGTCAAGGCCTCGACGGTAAGACGGTAATTGAAGTCAGCATATATGGCAAGGTAGAAAGAGGTGATTGCTCCGATGATGCCACCGACAACCATGACGATGCCCATGATGCGCAGGGCCGTGGTGGGAAGGCTGTAGGGAATCGGCTGCGCTTCTACCACCTTTGGCTGCGCATGCTTTCCTGACTGGACCGTAGCTTCAACCGCAGCCTCGTCGTCGATGAAGCAGCGCGACTTGATGTTCTGGCCCAAGGTGCCCCAGGTGGAGCTGATGGCACCGGTGGGGCAGGCCTTCATGCAGTCGCCGCAGCGAATGCAGTCCATGCTGTTGGGCGTCTCGAAGGTGGGGATATCCATGCCGCAAGCCTTCTGGCACGCCTTGCACTTTACGCACTTGGCAGCGTCTATCTCAAGGCGATAGGTGGACACGGGGTTGAATACGCCGTAAATAGCTCCCAGCGGGCAGAGGTACTTGCAGAAGGGGCGATACCACCATATGGCGCCCAGGCAGAAGACGGCAAGCAGCCCCACCTTCCAGAAGAAGCGGAAGCCAATGATCTTGCGGAACTCCTCGTTGACGATGGTAAGCGGAATGCCACCCAAAAGCGTGCCGCTTGGACAGATCCACTCGCAGAACCACGGCTGTCCCGTGCCGGTAGTGTCAACAATTAGGATGGGAAGCAGGACAACCATCACCGCAAGCACCACAAAGCGCAGCCAGCGCAGGTACTTGTGCCCAGGTAGGTTCTTGAACTTGGGGCCAAGCGGTATCTTGTGCAGCAGGTCTTGCACCAGGCCAAAGGGGCACATCCAGCTACAGACGAGGCGGCCAAACACCACGCCAAACATGCTGAGCAAGCCAAAGACATATAGCGAGATCTTGAATGTCCCTTTGTTGAACACGGCCTGCAGCGACCCTATGGGACACGATGCCAAAGCTCCCGGGCACGAGTAGCAATTGAGGCCAGGCACGCAGAGTGCCTTGGTATTGCCCGTAAAAATCTTTCCGCTGGTGTAGCCGCGAGCATAGCCGTTGGTAAGCGCGAACCAAGCCGCCTGGAATATGGTGCGCGCTGTCGAGTGCTTTTTAATGGCGGCGTCTTGTTTGTTAGCCAATTCCGATACACTCCATGCAGACGTTGATGGCCTTGCCAAGGACCGTGTCGGGCTCGCCCAGAAGGGCGCCCGCCACTATGAGCACAGCCGAGATTATGATGAGCGCGACCGTGATCTTGTTTCTGTTCTTATCCATACAAGTAATCCCTTTCACCCTGAGGGAAAAACTATCCAGCAAAGCTATTTTGTCTTAGAAAGGACGGAGTCTATCTTGGCTTTCCAGCCGTCGTAGTCGTCCGAACCGGTAACCATCTCGATAACGTTGCCCTCACCGTCGACAAAGAACGTGGTGGGCGTGCCCATTATGTTCGATGACAAAAAAGCATACAGTTCTTTGCTCGAAACAAGGGTGGGGAACGTCACGCCGGCCTTCTCAACAATCTTGCATCCATCCTCGATGTGCTTCTGGTTAACATTGCCACCAGAGTCGGTCGAATCGTTCAGGATGCCGACCACCTGAAACTCCCCCTCAGGATACTCGTGGTTGAGCTTCTCGAGTTCTGGGAGCTCTTGGATGCAGGGCGGGCAGGTGGTAGCCCAGACATTGAAGGCGGTGACACGGGCCTTTTTGAGGTCTTCGGGCGTGAATTTGCCACCCGTGATGGTGGCATACTCGCTGTCCTTGAAGACGTTGGCTTCGCCCACCCTGGCAAGGGTGTCCATACGATCGCCCCATGCCTTTGTGAAGCCAATCATAAACGCAAAGACCGTGATGATAGCGGCGATGACAATCATGTGCCAGGTAGACAGATGCAGACGCCGATCACGCTTGGATTTGGCAGCCTTCTCGACAGCACCTTGGCTGACAGCTGCTGATGCGGTATCCATGTGTCCCCTTTCTTGTCTCGTACGACAGTCTTTATAAGCATAGCAGTATGTTTTACCTGCTCAAAGCCAAAACTGAAGCAAAATGCCGCTATCGCACACTAGACTGCGCTAGATGACCGGTCCCAGGCAGTGTATGTCGATGGCGCTAAAGTAGCCAATGGCCTCGTTCTTGGTCATTTCGCCACCAAGCACCCGCAACATCTTGGCAAAGACCTCGTCAGCCACCTCTTCAATACTTCTCTCGCCCGTGATGACCAAGCCGGCATTGACGTCCATGTCCTCTTCCATGCGCGCGAAGGTATGGGGGTTGCCGCAGATCTTTATGACCGGCATGCTGGGAAATCCTTGCGGTGCACCAAGGCCTGTGGAAAAGCACATGAACTGTGCTCCTGTTGCCGCCATTCCAGTAAGAATCTCTGGCTCGCGACCGGGCGTGTCCTTGATCCAGAGCCCCTTTTGGTCCTCAACAAAGTCCGGATAGTCAAGGACGCCCTGGATGGGCCGCGTTCCACTCTTGACGATGGCACCAAGGCTCTTCTCCTCGATGCTCGAGAGACCGCCTGCAATGTTGCCCGGCGTAGGCTGGCCTCGGCGCATGTCGCAGCCAATACTCTTGGCACGCGTCTCCATGGCATCCACGATGCCAAAGATCCGCTGTCCAACCTCGGGTGTCACGGCGCGGCGAGCCAAAAGGTGCTCGCCGCCAATAAACTCGGTTGTCTCACCAAAGACCACGGTGGCACCCAAGTCAACAAGCCGGTCGGACACCGCACCAATCACGCAGTTGGAGGCCATGCCGCTGGTGGTATCGGATGCCCCACATTTGATGGCCATAACCACGTGTGCGATGTCGGCCTCCTCGCGCTGCAGGCCCGAGATGGCGATGGCTAGCCGGCGCGCGATGTCGGTGCCCACGCGGATGGCACGCGTCACACCGCCCAGCTCTTGGATATGGATGATTTCTACGGGCTTGCCCGTTGCGCGCAGCTCCTCGTACATGCGCACGTGGTCGGTACCTTCACAGCCAAGGCTCACAATAAGCACGGCGCCCACGTTAGGCCCACGCCCCAAGCTGATGAGCGTGTTGGTCACGCGCTCAAGGTCGGGTGGCAGCTGGCAGCAGCCCTGATGATGGAGGTAGGCCACCGTACCCGCCACCTGGCGGCTAATGGCTTGGGCTACATCGTTTGCGCAGGTCACGCTTGGAATGATGGCCACGAGATTGCGCGCGCCGTAACGACCATCGGGCCTGCGGTATCCCCAGAAGCTTGGCATGCTACTCACCCCTTTCCAGGTCGCCCCGGCCGCGCATGCTGTCAAGGTTGTGCACGTGCACGTATGCGCCCGTAGATATGTCACGGCTGGCCACACCTATCTCCTCACCGTATTTGGTAATCTGCTCACCCGCCGCAATGTCGCAAAGGGCGAACTTGTGACCATAGGGAATTGCCTCACGCACGGCCATCTGACGCTCCTCCCCCGCCGCATTAAGTACGACAACCTCCGTACCAGCTGTAATGTCGTCAGCAAAAATGGTCGCCACGTTGTCATTAGGCTTTGCCTGCAGGGCGATAGGTCGGTCTGCCATATCTGGTCCTCTCTCTGTCTTCCCGTTAATTGGAAAGGGGAGCGCCTAGCGCTCAGGTGCCACCGCAAGCACACTGACACCGTCGGGGATAACCACTACCCGCGCGTCATCTCCCTTAAGCTGGCGCGCGATGGCAAGTGCCTCGTCGGGTGTGGCTGCGGGAATCATGTTGCAGCGACGAACGGTCTTGGGATCAAGCTCGCTCACCAGTACCATTGGATGCTTGCGCAGGATACGCGCATAGATTTGTGGGCACCACTGCTCGGGGATAGTCTCGGTCGAGGGTATCCCCGAGAGATACGCATCAATCTCGTCAGGCGTGCCCATCTGGATGAGCCTGGCAAAGTGGCTGCCACCCATACCGTCAAGGCAGCTACAACACATGATGATGACGCCATCCTCCCCTGCACAAGCCTCCGCCGTGGCTACCGCCTTGGGGCTCTGGTAAAGGTTTTGATCAAGCGGGTAGCCACCGTTGGTGGTAACGACGATGTCGCCCGTCACCGGCGGGCACTGCGACCACTGGCGCACGAAGGCTACGCCCGCTGCATGCGCCTCCTCAAGCTCGCCCGCCCAGGCTCCGATTACTTCCTTGCGCTCGTTGAGCGCGACGTTGAGGATATGCGCCACGCCAACGCGCCGGGCCGCAGCCACCATGTCCACGTGGATGGGGTTTCCCACAAGGACGCCTGTAAGTGCATGTGGGTCGGCAATAGCCCGATAAGAGTGGTTCTCCTTGACCGTCTCTTCGGCACAGATGCCCGGAAGAATGGACTTGCGCCCGCCCGAGAAGCCTGCAAAGAAGTGCGGCTCAATGAAGCCCTCACAAATGAGCAGGTCGCAGGTTGTGGCCAAACGGTTGACCTTGAAGTGCGCACCGGAGGGAAGCGTGCCCAGGTCCACAAACTGCGAAGGTTCAAACGCGTTGTTGCAGACGATGTGCTCGTTGTCCACGAGGGCATCGCCAAACATATGCCGCTGCTCTTCCTCGGTTGTCATGCGGTGAAGGCCAGTAGCGATGAGGATGGTGATATCCGCATCCGGATTGCCGCGTCGGATTTCTGCAAGTTGCAGCGGGAGCGTGATGCGGCTTGGCACTGCCCGAGTGTGGTCACTGGTTACTAGCACGATACGGTCCTTGCCACGGGCAAGCTCGGAGAGGCGCGGCGTGCCAATGGGGTGCTGTAGCGCATGCTGGACAATCTCGATCTCATTGGGATCAGGTTCCAGCGAGCCCATCTGCGCCCGCACCACAGCCTCTAGCTGCTCCTCTTCTACGTGTAGATCGAGGGAGCCGTGACCATATGGCAACTGTATTGTCTCCATCTACGCTCATGCCTCCAATTGCTGCGCTTTTGTTTGTTTCGTTCCACCTGTTGCTGACAGATTCTTGTGCCCATGGTGACGCAGGCATCACTAGTAGCGATTATGAACCTTCTCGGCAAAACACATCATGTCACGTACATGCACTGGCATACCGTCATCGAGGATGGCGGTACCTGTCATACGTCCAAAGACTTGGTGTTGATCTGAGACGATAAGCTTGTAGTCAAGATTGGCCACACGGTCAAGCACGGGCACAAAGTCCATCTCAAATCGTCCATCGGAAGAAGTGAAAGTCCATGGGTCGGTATAGCTGCTCTCCGGAATATTGAAGGTGACGTCATCAAGCTTGTGAGCCACACCATCCCAGAAGATAACGTTTTCGCTAGCAGCAGAGGTGTTGCCAAAGCCGTATCCAATATTGAAACCAAAAGCATGCCCATCTACGTCGGCATTTCCCGACCCCCAGTACCACGTATTGTCGTAGGTCCACACACCGCGTCCCCAGTCCAGCGTACCGTAGTCGTATTCCGGGTTGAAGACGTATTCCTGCCCGTCATAGACCACTCTGCCTTCCGCAGCCATACAGTTGACCTTGGTGTTGTAGTAGAA
>JAFWLX010000009.1 GCA_017510875.1 Atopobiaceae bacterium
ATTGACGGCGCATATTTCATGGGGTCGGTTTGAGAAGCACCGATAACGTGAGACGGCTAATCGCTCGGCCCTTACAAGGCAGCCATGAAGGCGTCAAGCAAGTCGTCAAACTCCTCGTATGCGGGAAGGTCGGGGTTATCGGCTATGATCTGCTCGGTGGAGCGGAACAGGAATCCCGCCTTGCTGGCACGGATCATGGCGAGGTCGTTGAACGAGTCACCCGTGGCAATGGTCTCAAAGCCGATGGATTGAAGCCCGCGAACCGTGGTGAGCTTTGACTCGGGGCAGCGCATGCGATAGTCCTCGACCATGCCACCTTCGCCTACCACGAGCGTGTTGCAAAAGATGGTGGGCCAGGCGAGCTTGGCCATCAGCGGGGTGGCAAACTGCTCAAAGGTGTCGCTGAGGATGATGACCTGCGAATGCTTGCGCAGCTCATCGAGGAATTCTTTGGCGCCGGGAAGCGGGTCGATGGTGGCGATTACGTCCTGTATCTCGCGAAGCCCCAGGCCGTGTTCACGCAGGATGCCAAGTCGCCACTTCATGAGCTTGTTGTAGTCCGGCTCGTCGCGTGTGGTGCGGCGCAGTTCGGGAATGCCGCTAGCCTCAGAGAACGCTATCCAGATCTCGGGGACAAGCACACCTTCCATATCCAAGCAGCAAACGTTCATAGGTTGTTTCCCTTCGGTAGTGTCTGAAGTGTGGGGTGCAGGGGAGCCACCCTTTGTTCCACGTTGCTAGAAGATTCTGGCGCAGGCGGCCTCGACAAAGTCTGCCATCTCGTCCTGATTGCACACGTCGGCATGCAGTACTGGTGCGGTGCGCAGGCCAGAGAGCTGTACGGGCGCCTCCATGCCGGTCAGCTCTTGAAGTGCGTCCATGCAGGCAAATCCGTCCATGCCTTCCGTGCTGTGGCCAAGGGCGGCAAGTACGTCAGCCGAGAACTTGTAGGGGTCGGCCGTGGACAGGCACACGCGCTGGCGTCCCTCGCTTGCACGGCGCTCGGCAACGCAGACGCCCACTGCCGTATGCGGGTCAATGAGCACGCGCTCGCGCTCCCATGTGGTGCGGATGGTTTCGCGCGTGTCGTCGTCGGTGGCATAGCCGCAGGCAAAGGTCTCGCGCATGCGATCCATGACATCGATGGGCAAGGTATAGACGCCCTTGGTGGAGAGATCTGCCATCCAAGCGGCAACACGCTCGCAGTCACCATCGGTGAGGTAGTAGAGCAGACGCTCGAGGTTAGAAGAGACCAGGATGTCCATGCTGGGCGAGATGGTCTTTACAAACTCGCGACGGCGGTCGTAGGTGCCCGTCTCGATGAAGTCGGTGAGCACCTTGTTGGTGTTGGAGGCAACGATGAGCCGTCCCACAGGTAGTCCCAGTTGCTTTGCGTAGTAGCCGGCAAGCACGTCCCCAAAGTTGCCTGTTGGCACAAAGTAGTCGACCGCATCTCCCAGGGCGATGGCCCCGCGCTTGACCAGCTGTGCGTATGCGTCCATGTAATAGGTGACCTGCGGAACCAGGCGACCCACATTAATGGAGTTGGCGCTTGACAGCACGGTGCCGGCATCTGCCAGGCGACGGTTTACGTCCGCATCGGCAAAGATGCGCTTGACCTGCGTCTGTGCGTCATCAAAGGTGCCACGGATGCCAGCTACGGCTACGTTGGCACCACGTTGGGTGGCCATCTGAAGCTGCTGGATATCGCTTACCTTGCCATGGGGATAGAAGACCGTGACGCCCGTGCCGGGGACATCGGCAAAGCCCTCGAGTGCCGCCTTTCCGGTGTCGCCCGAGGTTGCCGTCACAATCATCACGCCCCGACCGTCCCCCTCGCGCGCCACACTCATAAGGCGGGGTAGCATCTGCAGCGCCACATCCTTAAAGGCACAGGTGGGACCATGATAGAGCTCGAGCAGCCAGTCGCCTCCAAGTGGCGTGAGGGGAGTGACGGCAGGCGTATCAAAGTTGCTGCCGTATGCGCCAGCCACGCACGTGGCTATCTCATCGGCAGTGTAGTCAGAAAGCAGCGCCGCCAATACGTCGCGTGCGGTGGCATGATAGGTCTGTGCGGCAATGTGCGCAGGGTCAATAGCAACCTTGCCCAGCTGATCGGACACATAGAGACCTCCGTCGGGGGCGATGCCCGCAAGGATAGCTTGCTTGCTTGTTACGGTCTCGTCCTTGCTGCGCGTGCTGTGATACAACGTTTCCACGGTGGGCACTCCTTGACTCATTTGATGGATGTCCTTATAGCAAGTATCATAACCTCGCGCGGGCACGTACCATACCCGTGTCACACAAACGAAAGATTGGAAACTCATGAAGATTGCCATCCTGGGCTTTGGCACAGTGGGACGCGGCGTAGACCAGATTGTGGCCGGCCTAGACGGCGTTGACGTTGTGCGCATCCTTGATTTGCCCGACCGTTGCGAGGGTCCTCGCATGACGTCCGATTACAGCCAGATACTGGACGACCCTACGATTGAGGTGGTCCTTGAGTGCATGGGTGGCATCGAGCCTGCCCACACGTTTATCTGCCAGGCGCTTGAGGCTGGCAAGAGCGTGGTCACGTCAAACAAGGCCGTGGTGGCCGCCCACTTTGCCGAGTTTGCCCAATTGGCGCGCGAGCATGGAGTGAGCCTGCTCATCGAGGCCACCTGTGGCGGCGGTATTCCTTGGATTGCCAGCATCGAGAAGGCCCGACGCATCGACGCAATCTCAAGCATCAGTGGCATCATGAATGGCACCACCAACTTCATCGTTGACGCCATGATCAAAAACGATGCCGACTTTGCCGAGACTCTCTCGCGCGCGCAGGAGCTAGGCTACGCCGAGGCCGACCCATCGGCAGACATTGATGGCATTGACGTGAAGAACAAGACCATCATTGCGGTAAACGTTGCCTTTGACACGCTCTGCAACCCTGATATCCCTGTGACGGGCATCCGAAACCTCACCAAGGCCGACCTTGACCTGTTTGCAGATCGCGGCCTAACAGTCAAGCTGTTAGGTCGTGCCGTGCAGGAAGATGGGGGCTACGCGGCCTCGGTCGAGCCGGTCGCCCTGTCCGAGCGTTCTCTTGAGGCCAACGTGCCGGCAAACTTTAACCTGGTGTCGCTTGAGGGGGCTACGGTTGGCCCGCTCAAGTTCTATGGCCAGGGCGCGGGCAGTCTGCCCACCGGCAATGCGATGGTGCAAGATGTGCTTGATCTGGCCTGTGGCCGCAGACCACACTATGACTTCTCGCGTGATTTGGTGTTTGATCCTTCGCTCCTCTCGGGAGACTACGTGTTTCGAACTACCATGCCGGCACCACAGGATGCGGAGCGCTATGCGGATGGGGCATGGCTCGTGCGCAACATCGACCCTGTGGCTGCCCGGGCGCTCTTGAGCGACGCACTTGCCCAAGACCCCGCGAGCTTTATGGCCGTACTCTCCCAGGAGGACTAACTCAACATGATTAAGGTTGCAAAGTTTGGTGGGTCAAGCGTCTCTGACGCGGCCCAGTTCAAGAAGGTCCGTGACATTGTTCGTGCCGACAAGGACCGCCGCTATGTGGTGGTCTCGGCCTCGGGCAAGCGCTTTGCCGACGACAACAAGATTACCGACCTTTTGCTTTTGGTAAATGCCCATATCAACTACCACGTTGACTGTACCCAGCTGCTCAAGGACATCGAGGAGCGCTTTGTGCAGACAGCCAACGAGCTGGGCCTGAAGTATCCCATTGACGAGAAGTTCGAGGAGTTTGCCTCGGTCATCAAAAGCCTCTCGCCCGAGTACATCGTGAGCCGTGGCGAGTGGTTTACGGCGCGCCTTATGGCCGAGTACCTGGGGCTTCCTTTCTTGGATACTGCCGACGTGATTGTGTTTCAC